>NZ_JBHVQU010000037.1:0-33582 GCF_042886655.1 Peribacillus sp. NPDC058002
GGACGAAATCATCATACACGCAAACCCATGATTATCTTATTGACCCCATTAAGATGCTGGCTCTATACTGAGCCAGCCCTTTTCAATTACATGTCTCGTGTGGATTGGGACAGCCCGCTTCCTGTCTTTCCACTTGGATCGTGCTATGTTCGATTCCAAACCGATCGTGAAGTAGTTTTTGCGCTTCTGCCAAAACTGAATCGTGATTACCGCTCACATCTATGACAACATGGCAGCTCATTGTCAAAAAACCAGACGTGATCGTCCAGATATGGAGATCATGGACATCGGATACTCCGACCAATCCCATCAAGGATGCTTTCACTTCATCCATATCGACTTGATCCGGTGTGCCCTCCATCAAGATATGAAAAGAGTCCCTCACTACCCTAACACCGCTGATAATAATTAAAATCGCGACTATGACGCTCGCAATCGGATCTGCAATTCCCCAATCGAAAAAATAAATCAAGAGGGCGGCCGCAATGGCACCCACAGATCCAAGCATATCACCCATAACATGTAAAAAAGCACTCCGTACATTCAGATTGTCTTCCTTATCTCCGCTCATTAAAATCCAGGCCGCAATGATATTAACAAGTAAGCCGATGATTGAAATCATCAGCATTCCCAAGCTTTGCACCTCAGGGGGATCCAGGAACCGCTTAATTGCCTCTACGAAAATGAATACGGATATGACAATCAAGGTCAATCCATTCAAACAAGCAGCAATGATTTCAAACCGTTTATATCCAAACGATTTGGAAGATGTTGCTTTTCTTTCCCCTAACCTGATCGCTGTATAACTAAGTCCTAAAGCTGCCGCATCGCTAAGCATGTGACCTGCATCCGACAGTAAAGCCAGACTATTTGTCAAGAATCCACCAATGACCTCGACTATCATGAATGTCGAGATTAATAAGAAAGATGCCAACAATGCTTTTTTATTATTAGAATGGTGGTGGTGTCCGTGCCCATGATCATGGGCGTGACCATGATGATGTCCCATGCCATCCCTCCTCTCGGATTTGAAACTTATATATAGTATGGGATAAATCCAGAATGGTTTCAAATGATTCATTTCTAGGATCCACTGGAAGAAAAAGGGTGGTAAAAACAAGCAGGACGGGACCTTGTGCGAAGAACCGAAATTCAGCCTTCAACCATTCCAAAGAAAAATAAACGCTACAGACATTTCCTGCAGCGTTTTTCCCGTTTATCTATCCTCTTGCATCGTATCATCGACAATGGCGTGCAGATCCTTATTAAACAATTCATCATTACAGACAAGACTATGCCGTTCCATCTCTTCCTGCTCTTGACTTACCTGTTCCAGTTCCTTTTCCTTCATAACGTACCTCCAGCATCATGATGTTTGCCTATTATCGTATCCACAGGCATGTACCTTTATGCTCAACATTTTCCCATACTTCATCATTTATAAACGTATTAGGCCTGCTGTCCGCCATGGAAGGCACGTATAATGAATTCATGCTCTGGAACTTGTAAACTTTGATACGATAACAGGAACGATGTATTATCATAGGCGACTTTTTCAAGTTTTACCTGTATACCTGTATTTTCAATCGTGACAATGGCATAAGGTGCAACTGGTTCACCATTGCATCCAAGAGAACCAGGGTTCAGGAATATCGTTCGGTCATTTTTAAAGAGGTGGATAGGATGATGATGTCCAAATCCTATTAAATCGTGATGTTGATCTTTGAAAAGCATTTCTAAGTTATTTAAATTCGGTTCAACTATTTTACTAAATGGATTTTGGCTTATGTGCTCATCCAATTTCTTCAAGTCCATGTGATAATGAGTGAAGTAAACGGAGTGATCATTAATGATATGATGTATGGTTCGAGGCAATTTCCCCAATTCATTTATGAATTTCCGATGCATCCTTTCAGCTATCCATTCATGATGCTCCTTTACATGAATATGACCGTCCGGATGCGGCTCCCCGTTAATGATGGCCAGGACAGCTTCATCATGATTTCCAGTTATCATCGATAAATCATTTCTTGAAAATAAAAGTTCAAGGACTTCATTTGTATCAGGGCCAATCCCGACCATATCTCCCAAACAATAGAGACGATCTATATCTTCTCTTTGATCAATATCCTTAAGAACGGCTTTTAACGCTGAAGCATTTCCATGCACATCCGTTATAATGGCAACTTTCATGACTTAGTTCAGCTCCCTTCCCCCACAATCCACATGGTATATTATAACATTTAAAAGGAAATCAAAAAAATATTCGGGCTTATTTCCCCCTTAAAGCCCACGCCCATTTTTTATGAATAAGCTAACACTTCGGCCTAGAATACATAGTATGAAGTATTCCCGGTAAAGATGTTTTGCTAGGTATGTAATTCATAATATGTATTGAGGAGGAAATCAAATGGGTGGAAATTGTAACGAATGTTGCGACGGCGGATTCGGTGGTTTCGATAACGGATTTGCTTTGCTGATCGTATTATTCATCTTGTTGATCATCATCGGATGCAGTTGGGGATTCGGCGGATTCGGCGGATGCTGATAATAATGACATAAATCAAAAAGGCGCCTGATCAAGGCGCCTTCTTTGTTATGAATTGACTTTTAGTTTTTGTCTTTGTTTGTTTTTGAGTCTTCATAATGAACCAAATGATTATAAGTGCGATGGGGATAAGCAAGAAATTCGCATATTGTGAAAAGATGGCTCCTGCCTGTTCCCACCTCGGTCCTAACTTATACCCTAGATAAACATAAACGCTTGTAACAGGAAGCATCGCCATATAGGTATATAAAATGAATTTCCAAATACTCATTTTCAACATTCCGCATGGCAGCGAAACGGCGGTACGAATTCCTGGTACAAACCGTCCCAAAAAGGCAATTCCCCCACCATACCTTACAAAGAATCGGTCAGCCTTATTCAACTGCTCCTCTTTGATCAAAAAGTATTTCCCGAACTTTAATACAAGCGGTCTCCCGCCATACTTGCCTAAAGCATAAAGCGTCAATGGGCCCGTTACCCCACCAATCGAACCGGCAATGATAGTCAAGTATAAATTCATATCACCTTGATAAACCCAGTATCCAGCCAGTGGCAAGACGATTTCAGCAGGAATGAATTCAAAAGTCAAAGCTAGCAACACACCGAAATAGGATAAAGATTTAAATGCTTCAATCATATCCATTATTAAAGTTTCCATAGACTTTTCCCCTTTTTTAACTTTTATTACATATAAAAGGGGTGCACCCAGATTGATTGATTCTGGGCACCCCTTGATTTCAAAAGAGACATTTTCCATTGTATCACAGGTACAATCACATTTTCCCAAAATGTTATCCTAAAACAATGTACCTTATGGAGTCCATTTTATGTTATCGGGCTATTCATATTAGATTGAAGATTGTAAAAAATGATCATATAATTTTAAATGGTCCAGAAATGAAAAAAGCTTGAGGACGAATTGACCTCAAGCTTTCGGTAAATTACCAAGGAATAAACCTATGAACTAATGACAAGATTGGCTCACTCCGCTCTCAGATCATAAAAGGCGCAGAGAGCCTGCTCAATCCATCCTCCATTTGTTTTTTCGCATCTTTCATCATGCCATCAAGTAATTCCTTAACAGTGGGTATATCGTCGATCAATCCAGCAACCTGGCCGCTGTTCATGAATCCATTATTAACATCCCCGTTCATCGCACCATTAATATGATGGACTTCAGAGGTCATTTCACGATAATTCACGGGAGACAGTCCCTGTTTTTCCAAATCCAGGACCTTCTCGGTATATGGATCCTTCAATACTCTTCTGACTTGGCCAAGTGTTCTGCCCAAAATTACCGTATCATTGCCCATCGCTTCGATTAGTTTCTGCTTATATGACGGATGGAACGGTGCTTCTTGTGTAGCGATCAGCCTGGTTCCTAATTGGACTCCTGAAGCCCCCAGCATCAATGCAGCCGCCAAACCCTGTCCATTGCCTATTCCGCCAGCGGCCAAAACCGGAAGGGTCACATGCTTGCTGATTTGCGGAATGAGTGTAAAGGTCGTCATTTCCAGGTTCGAATTGATGCCGGCAGCTTCAAACCCTTCTGCGACCAACACATCAGCCCCTGCAGCTTGCGCTTTTTGCGCGTGCTTGACCGACGCAACGATGGCGATCACTTTTACATTCTTTTTTTGTAATAGTGGAATGAAAGGGGCAGGATTTCCTGCAGATAAGGAAACTACAGGTATATCATGCTTCAGGACTAGATTCACTAACTCATCAGTATATGGACTAACGTTTATTGGAATGTTCAACGCAAAATGGTTATTGGTTTTTTCTTTGGTTTCGAGAATGATGGCTTCTACCTGTTCAGGATTCATGGTACCGCACCCTATTGTCCCTAGTCCTCCTGCATTAGACACTGCAGCCGTAAGACTTGCATTACTTATATTCCCCATGCCGCCTTGTATAATAGGATATTTTATCGCAAAAAGTTCACAAATATATTTCACTTTTATCCCTCCCTGTCAATTTAATGTTATACTATATTCATTAGAAAAACAATTCTGACTTTTTCGAAAAGGAGCGAGACTATGATTATTCCATATAATAATAAAAAACCAGCCATTGATGATACTGTTTTCGTGGCACCTGGCGCTCATTTAATCGGTGATATTTCGATTGGGAAAGACTCTACCATTTGGTTTAATGCCGTACTGCGCGGTGATGAAGATTCAATAACAATAGGAGAAAAATGCAGTATACAAGATAACTCCACCATTCATTTATTTGAAGGGTGCCCAGTTGTCATTGAAGACGAAGTGACGGTTGGTCACAATGTTATCCTGCATGGTTGTAAAATAGGCAAACGATCCATTATTGGAATGGGTTCAACGATATTGGATAATGTAGAGATCGGTGAAGAATGCATCATCGGAGCGAACACATTGATTTCCTCTGGCAAAATCATACCTCCACGTTCACTCGTTATCGGTTCCCCAGGGAAAGTGGTTCGCAGATTGAATAATAAAGACCTTGAATTGATTCAACTTTCTATCGATACATATGTTCAAAAGGGGAAAGACTTCAAAGGTATACTTGATTAATTATTGCAAAAGTCGATAATGTTAATGTGAAAAGAGCTTCTGCAAGTCGTCATTAGCGACTGGCTGAAGCTCTTTTTCACTTAATGATAAGTGGATGATCCTTAGCATCATAGGTTTCGTCTTTCCGGCATAAATCATTATTTTCCTGAAATACGCTTTCAAAGAAACGGCTTGCTGGTTCAGCCAAGACTTGATAATACTGGCTAAATAAAAGAGCAGCATGGTTCCCATTCCACTTTGAAGGCAGAAGTTCCTTTGGCAGTCCTGGATCGATAAATAAAAATTTACGGTATTCATGCACCAAGTTCGTTCGTTCCACAAAACAATCGGCATCGGACATTTCGCCCCTGTTAATGATGCTTTGATGAACGATGAATTGTTTGCTGTATTTCTCGATGAATTCTTCATATTTATTTTCAATCTCTTCCAAATGCCAGCTTTTCTCTACAAGCGATTGGTTTTCTTTCGGACCTTTGTACTCCGAAATGAAAAAATCAACATATTCTTTGATGTCATATTTCTCGATCAAACGATTGATTTGCTTCTCCAAATCATTAGGGGAAATCCAGCAACCACTTGAAAAACTGCCAAACCCGCTCCATAATAATTCTTTACGGAGATCATCCCGTAATTGCCGCTTATCTTCAGGGATCGTGTACATTAAGATACGCCATTTACCGTCCCATTCATTCGGTTTCATCTTATATATGCGATTTGCCGCTTCATCCATTCTCTGCACACCGCGATCAGTCAAAAAGTAATAGCTTTTATTTCCCTGCTTCTCTGACTGAATCCATCCTTGCTTGACCATTCGTGAAACGGCTACACGTACGCCCTGCTCATTATGGCCGAATTCCTTCAATAAACGAATTAAACTGCCTATCCAGATTTTATTTCCATAGTTACGGATATAATCGCCGTATATCGTAAAAATCATGGATTGAGTGTTAGTACCTATCTTTCTCACCTCGCCCTTACATTGTTACTATTTTCACACGGAAGACATAATAATTATTATATCTTTTTAAAAAGAAAGCGCAATGTTATTCACCAGTAAATCGTGCTTTTCTCCGTTCACTAAATGCCAGGAGCGCTTCCAATCTGTCTTGAGTCGGGATGGTCAATTCATAGGCCTTTCCCTCTATGGCCATTCCGGTTTGCAAGTCCGTATTCATTCCTTGGTCAATCGCATATTTGGCTTGTTTAACTGCAATCGGCCCATTTTTCATGATATTGGCTGCCAATTCCTCACAGGCTGACATAAGTTGATCCATTGGCACGACCCTCAAAAGGATCCCTAATTGACATGCCTCTTCTGCAGTCAGCTTTTTAGCGGTGAAGATCAATTCCTTCGCTTTCATTTCCCCAATCAATCTCGGCAGCCGCTGTGTACCGCCTGCCCCAGGAATAATGGCCCAGCTAGTTTCAGTGAGCCCCAAAGAAACACCTTCGGCAGCAATTGCAAAGTCACATGAAAGCAGCCATTCAAATCCTCCTCCCAATGCATATCCATTGACGGCAGCTATCGTTGGCTGTGGAAGCCCTGCAATACTATTAAAAACATCGCGAATCGCTTTAACGTTCCTTCTTACTTCCGCATCATTCAAAGACTTCCTTTCTTTCAAATCCGCGCCCGCGCTGAAGGCCTTTTCCCCTGCACCGGTAAAAATGACGGCACGGATATCGCCGTCATAATAAACTGCATCGATGACATCCTGCAGTTCACAAAGTGTCTCATAGTCGAAGCAGTTCAATACGTCGGGCCGATTCACTGTTACATAGCCGATTTGATTTATCACTTTATATATAACCTTGGACATGAGTCTCTTCCCCCTTTAAAAAATGACCCTTATGCAGATAAAACTAATAAGGGCCGACCACATCTTCAATCTTTTTCAATATTTTCTATAATGGCGGAAATGCCTTGTCCAACGCCTACGCACATCGTCGCAAGACCATAGCGGACATTCCGTTTTTTCATTTCGTGTACGAGCGTCGTTAAAATACGCGCCCCGCTTGCACCGAGCGGATGGCCAAACGCTATTGCCCCGCCGTTGACATTCACTTTCTCATGATCCAATTTCAATTGGCGGATACACTCCAAGGATTGGGAAGCGAATGCTTCATTCAATTCCACTAGCCCGATGTCTTCCATCGTCAAACTTGCCCTCTCCAATGCTTTTTTGGTGGCATGAATCGGGCCAAGGCCCATAATGGACGGTTCTAATCCCGCTACCGCCCCTACAACATATTTGGCCAGAGGTTTCAACCCAAGCTCCCGTGCTTTTTCTGCACTCATCAAAAGTAATGCCGAGGCTCCATCATTTACGCCTGAAGCATTACCGGCCGTTATAGTGCCGTCTTTAAAGATCGGTTTGAGTTTTTCCAACTTTTCGATGGTCGTGTCAGGGCGAGGGTGTTCATCCTTCTCTACAATGACTTCATTCCCTTTACGATCCGTATATCGAACAGGTACGATTTCATTAATGAAACGCTCATTTTCCACTGCTTTTTTCGCTTTTTGCTGGCTTTGATACGCGAATTGATCTTGGTCCTCCCTTGAAACCGAAAAACGCCGGGCGACGTTTTCAGCAGTTTGAGGCATCGAATCCGTGCCATACATTTCTTTCAGTTTCTCATTCGTGAAGCGCCATCCGATCGTTGTATCCTGAAGCTCCATTGACCCCCGCGGAAATTCACTCTCAGGTTTGGCCATGACGTACGGCGCCCTTGTCATGCTTTCGGTACCGCCTGCTATATAAATATCGCCTTCACCTACAGCAATGGAGCGTGCAGCATACATGACGGCATCCAATCCTGATCCACACAAACGATTTATTGTCGTACCAGCCACATTTACCGGAAGACCGGCTAAAAGGGCGGACATCCTGGCCACATCGCGATTATCCTCTCCTGCTTGATTTGCATTCCCGAAGATGACATCTTCAATTTGATCTGGCGGCAGCTCTGGATTGCGATCGGTCAGCGCCTTGATTACAATTGCACCGAGGTCATCCGGGCGAACGCTTTTTAAAGCTCCTTTATATCTTCCGATTGGTGTTCTCACAGCATCAATAATCACAACATCCTTCATTTCTTCACCAGCTCGCCATTTTTTGTATAATCATACACACCTTTACCTGTCTTACGGCCAAGCCTGCCAGCTTTAACATACTGTTCAAGAAGAGGGGCCGGGCGGTATTTCTCACCAAGTTTACTATGTAAATATTTCAAATTATTCAAACGGGCATCCAATCCCACCAAATCACCTAGCTCAAATGGTCCCATTGGGTAATTCAGCCCTAACTTTATTGCCTTATCGATTTCTTCTGGTGTACCTAAACCTTCTTGAAGCATAAAGAACGCTTCATTACCAACCAAACAGCTGATCCTGCTGGTTACAAACCCAGGGAATTCATTAATGACCACGGTTTCTTTCCCCATTTTTCCGGCTACCTCTTTTATTATGGCTGCCGTTTCATCACTGGTTTCAAGACCACGTACAATTTCAACGAGCGGCATCTTTTGTACAGGATTGAAAAAATGCATGGCAATCGTTTTTTCAGGACGCTTTCCATAAGAACCAATTTCTGTCGGGCTCATCGTGGAAGTATTGGTTGCAAAGTAACAGTCTTCTTTTGCATGGACTTCAATCGTTTCGAAGACTGCCCTCTTAATTTCCGCCTTTTCCGGAACTGCTTCTATGATCAAGTCCGCATATGCTGCTGATTCTTTCAAATTGGAAGAATAAGAAAATCTGCTTTTTGCGGCTGTCGCTTCTTCCTGGGTGATTTTTTGGTAGCGTACACCCTTCTCAAAAATTCCATCTATCTCTTTTCTTGCACTTTCCAAAGCATCCTGATTCACATCCACCAGTACTACATTAAAGCCTCCTGTTGCTCCTACATAAGCTATTCCCCTGCCCATGACACCAGATCCGACAATCACTAGATTTCTAATCATTCGTTCATTCCTCCTTCAAAAATAAATAGGGCTGGCTACGATGAATCAGATCAGCATTCATCCATTCCTGAATTACTTTTCCGACATACCGATCAGCCAGCCACCTATTTTATGTTTTATTGAATTCCAAAGGGATTTAAGGGACGGCTTCCATGATAGGAAATGATGCTTTTCGTTTCTGTATAAAGATCAAGTGTCTCAATACAAAGTTCCCGGCCGAATCCTGATTGTTTATACCCTCCGAAAGGTGTTCCAGGAAATGCTGAGAATGGGCAATTCACCATGACGATTCCCGCTTCTATTTGATTGGCCACTCTAGTCGCACGCCCGCCATCTTTTGTCCAAAGGGCCGAACCCAATCCGAATTCCGTATCATTTGCGAGTCTCACGGCTTCTTTTTCATCTTTGAATTTCATTATGACAACGACCGGCCCGAATATTTCCTCTTTCACTACATCCATTTCATGATTGACATTCGCTATGACTGTTGGCTCATACCAATAACCGTTTTCGAATCCTTCAATGACAGCTGGCTTTCCTCCTGTCAGGATTTTCGCTCCGTCGGTAATGGCAGATTGTACATAATTGTCGATGACATCCAATTGCCCTTGATCTATGACTGCACCGACGTGTGTTTCTTTGTCCAGCGGATTGCCCAATTTCAATTTTTTCGTTTTTTCCACGAATCTGGCAACGAATTCGTCGTATATGTCTTCGTGTACATATAAACGGGATCTAGCTTCGCAAGATTGTCCAGTATTGTAGAATATGCCATATAATGATCCATCGATGGCAGCTTCAAGGTCCGCATCTTCAAAGACAATATTAGGGGACTTCCCGCCAAGCTCCAATGTCACCCTTTTTAATGTCTGTGAAGCTTTGCCCATGAGATCCCTGCCGATTGGCGTAGAACCCGTAAAGGCAACTTTATTCACTTTCGGATGCTCGACAAGGTAATTCCCTACGTCCGATCCTGGGCCTGGAATGATATTGACCACACCGGAAGGAACACCAGCTTCTAAACAGATTTCCCCTAATACAATTGCCGTCAATGGCGTTAACGAAGCAGGCTTAACGATGACCGAACAGCCAACTGCAATTGCAGGTGCAATTTTCCACGCTGCCATCATCATTGGGTAATTCCAAGGGATGATTTGAGCACAAACACCTACTGGCTCTTTTTCCGTATAGTTATGGAATTGACCAGGTACATTATTGACAGATCCGCGGTGTGCAACCAATGCGCCTGCATAAAACTCGAAATCTTCAATTGCCTGCATGACTTGGCCTTGTGCTGCAGAAATGGATTTGCCGCTGTTCAGAACTTCCAATTCAACCAATTCATTAAAGCGTGAACGCATGATTGCTGCAATTTTGTTCAATACACGAGAACGTTTATTAATCGGAGTCCTCTTCCATTTCCCATTATCAAATGCTTCACGTGCAGCTTGAACAGCTTTTTCTGCATCTTCCCTTGTTGCCTTTGCAACCTTGGCAATGATTTCACCAGTTGCAGGATTGTACGCATCAATCGTGGAACCATCAGAGCTTTCCACTCTTTCTCCATTAATGATCAGATGATAATAATCACGCTTCATTTCCGCTTTTTCGAATGCCGCCTCTTGAACTCTTACCATGTAATCCCACTCCCTTTTCTATATTACTTGCCTATGAATTGAGCCTTCCTTTTTTCAATGAATGCTGCCACACCTTCTGCATAATCCTTCGTTAAGCCAGCAATCCGCTGACCCTCCGCTTCTTCTTTTAAGTATTCTTCCAATGAAAGGTGATAGGACGCCTCTAAGTATCTTTTAATTAACCCGATTGCTTTCGTTGGCTTGTTCGCGATATTCTCTGCAAAGGCTTTCAATTGATCGTTCCATTCTTCCACAGCGATCACTTTTGTAGCGAGCCCGATACTTTTCGCCTCGCTAGCCGGAACCTTTTCCCCCAATAAAGATAATTCCAAGGCTTTCGCATGGCCAACGATCCGCGAAAGGTAATACAGATTCCCCGAATCAGGTATCAATCCGATATTGACAAAAGCATTTACAAAACTGGCTTTTTCAGAAACAAGCCGGAAATCGCATGCCAGTGCTAGGCTGAAGCCAGCCCCTGCAGCCACTCCATTGACTGCGGCAATGATCGGTTTTTCACAGTTTGCTATTTGCTCCATCATCGGACCGTAGGCTTCGCGCAGCACCTGGCCTAAATTCATGCCTTCATCAACATCCGATAAATCTTGTCCTGAACAAAAGGCCCTGCCTTCCCCTGTAATGATAATGGCCCGCACTTCATCCGACCCCGCTGATACTTTGATCGCTTTCTGTATTTCCTTATTCATTTGGGACGTAAAGGCATTAAGTTTATCAGGACGGTTCAAAGTAAGCCAAGCCACTCCATTTTCAATCCCATATTTGATCGTTTCGTACATAGAGCACCCCTTATCCGCCTGTAAATTTCGGCTCCCTTTTTTCAACAAATGCTTTCATTCCTTCTTTTTGGTCCTCTGATGCAAAAAGAATATAGAAGTTCTTCCGTTCAAATTGCATGCCCTCATTTAAGGGATAATCAACTGCCTTATTGACGGATTCTTTGATCAGCCTTACTGCTAACGGGGGTTGCTTTGCTATCTTTCTAGCAAAATCAACCGTTTCTTCCATTAACAATTCAGGTGCCACGATCTTATTAATGAAACCATATTGCAGGGCTGTCTTTGCCTTTATCCTTTCAGCAGTCAACATCCATTCAAGTGCCTTCGTCTTGCCCACCAATTTCGTCAACCTTTGTGTTCCCCCTGCACCAGGCATGACTCCTAGTGTCACTTCCGGAAAGGAAAACTGGGTATCGCTGGCGGCAATCAGGAAATCGCAGGATAATGCAAGTTCAAAACCACCGCCGAATACAAAACTTTTCACCGCACCAATTACAGGCTTCTTGACTAGGCTTATCCGGTCCCAATCAGCAAATTGGTTCGTTAACTCCATACTGATTGGACTGTCGTTCACCATCTCGTCGATATCAGCTCCAGCGGAAAATGCTTTCCCATTGCCCGATAGCAAAATCACCTTCACTTGTGGATCCCGGTCGAAATCTTCCATGGTTGAAACTATTTCCCTGACCATTTTCCTGTTAAGGGCATTCAGTTGTTTCGGCCGATTTAAAGAGATATAACCAATGCCTTCCGTGATTGACGTTTCAATGAATTGAAGCGCATTCATTTTATTTCTTCACCGATCATCATCGTTACAAGTTTCCCTGCAAAGCCCATTAGGTCCTTCCCTGATGCTTTTCCTTCCGGAGAACGCATTCCTTGCTGCAATGCTTCGTGGTCTTCATAATACATTTCACAAAGAATGTAATACTCGGAGTCTTTGCCCATTGGGGTCCCTACAATTTTGGTGACCTCCATTTTTTGGAGACCTGGAATTTTTTCCGTTATCGGACCATGTACATTGAAATAGTGCTCATCGAATTCTTCCTTATTTTCAGGTTGTTTGTATAGGGCGATTAACTTTACCATTTTATAGAACCTCCATTGTTTTAAATTATTTTTATCATCGGTTTCATCGCTTCGAACGGATTTTTGCATGCTTTACAATATAAAATGCTGCGGCAGGCCGTTGGACCGAAGATATTTTCCATCGTGACATATGTCGATTCACAATATGGGCAATCCACATGCCATGATCCATCACTTTTCATTTGTCGAGGAGGAGGGGAGATTCCGAAAACCTTCAATCCAGCTTTCCCTTTTTCCGTAATTCGATCGGATGTCCACGAAGGGGAACGTAAAAATTCCACATTTACATTACTTACGGCAGGCAGCTGTCGAATGGCTGTTTCCACATTCTTTTGGATGATCGACAATGCCGGGCACCCAAGAAAAGTTGGCAGCATTTTTACCGAAACATTCTGGCCCGTAACCGTCACGTTTTCAACCATCCCCAAATCCAGGATACTTACTGTATCGATTTCGGGATCTTTAACGTCTTCCAGGAGCTTATAAATTTCTTCTATGTTTAACTGTATGGTCGACATGGTACCCCTCCCCTTTTCATTGATTCACCATGAAGCTGCTTTATCGGTTGCGTACACTTCACTTAACGTTTCTAGCGCCTTTTCCAAATCTTCCGTATGCTGGCCATTACGGCCATCACCTCTTGCCATGCCTATTTCAATAGTTGTTGCTAAGCCTACACTTTCAAAAATCGGGGTGATAGCCTCTATCCACTTTTTCTGTAAGTCAGCTTCGCCTTCTATCAAGCCAAGCTCCACCATTTCCTCTCCATATTGCCCAAGTGAAAATACGCCGGCAAATTCCGGCATTGTTTTCCCAATTGCCGCTTTCATCCTAGAAACCGCTTCCACGTGGCCGGATCCCAGCAATTGGACGAACCAGGTTTTCCAGTGCATTAAATGATAGTAAAGTTCCATCTGTACCTTTTGTGCCACTTCAGCAAGCGGTTCATATGAACATGAATGAAGGGATCGAACCTTAATCGCTTTGGCTTGGGTATAAAAATAATTCCGCACTACCGCAAACGCCCAATCATATTCCGGGTCTTTCATATAGTAACCAGGACCATTGACCAATTCGAGAATGATCGCATTGCGCCGTTCCTTTGCGGGACGGTCATGAGCCAGTTTATCTGCATCGCCTTCACCGAGTTCATCCAGCAATTTATAATATATGGCTGCATGCCCCATCGTGTCTTGAGATATCGAAGCGGATGCAACATCTTCTTCGATATGCGGTGCGAGTCCAAGCCATTCTGCACCACGGTATGAATGGATGAAGTCATCATCCGCCAGTTGAAGCAGCAATTCCTTGATTGCGATGTCCTTCAATGATTCATTCCTCATTTTTTACACCTCCAGCCCAAGACATTATCTCTTTTTCATCGAGCATTCCCTGCTCATACTTCCGCCATTTTTTCTTTAAATACCCGTACCCTTTTGTGGTCCTGTAATCTTTATTATCGATACGTTGAAGCGTCTTCTTTTCCTCGGCCGTCATTTTCCGTATATTCCGTCTTTTCACGACCCAGATATCATCAACCGCTTCACGTCTCATGAAGTTTTCTTGTGCCATCATGATGGCGATATCCTCATTTGGGGCCAGCAGGCTGAAGTGGTATTGAACGGGTGATGATTGCGTTTTACGGCTGAATACTTCAAATTCTTCAAAGTAATTTTCTTGTCTAGTTTCCATATCGTCCTTCCCCCCTCCATTAGATGACCTTTGGCGCCAACGCCTCACGTACCCATTTATTATTTTCATAAGAAATTCTTCGAAGGCTTAAGCGATCCTGCGAACGGGGGCCTTCATTCCTTGCGAGCACCTTCAATTTCCCCCAATCGGGCTGTTTGTAAATCCAGGTTTCAGATGCTTTATCAAACCTAAGCGTTTCATCGGGAATGCTAAAACCGAGTGAAAGGATCCGTTTCACATATTTAGAAAAAAAGGCTTGTCGAAGCTCTTCATTCGTACTGGTTCTGATTCTGTACTTAATCGTTATATCCTGTTTGGATGTGCCCACTTCATTCTTGCTGGGAGGTCCAAAGAAAAGTAATAAAGATTCCCACCAATAATCGATGGAGTCTTGAACCAATTTCCTTTGTTCTTCCGTCCCTTCAGCCAAAGCCATGATGATCGCTTCACCATGTTGGGCGTGAAAAACTTCTTCCGCGCAAATCCTTTGTAATGCCCGGGCATAAGGTCCGTATGAGGCGCCAAGCATGTTCGTCTGGGAAATGATGGCTGCACCATCAACCAGCCAGCCAATCAATCCAGCATCGCCCCAGGATTTGGCTTCCATATGGAAAACATTATGAAACTTTAAATCTCCTTTAAACAAATCTTGCATTAGGTCATCCCGTTTTTTTCCGTACGGCTTTAGCAAATCCTCGGCGACCCGAAGCAATAATTGCCCATGCCCCATTTCATCCTGCACCTTTGCCATGATTCCAAGTTTTCTATTTAAGGTCGGGGCTTTGGGCACCCATTCCTTTTCTGGAAGCGCCCCCATGATTTCACTGATTCCATGCATCGATATTAACTTGATTAAAGTGCCCCGGTATTCATCCGGCATCCAATCATCAGCTTCTATCTTTTCTCCTGCTTCGATTCTGGCAATGAATTGATTTAGCTTTTCTTCTCCTGCCATATCATTTAAAAGAACGTTCATCCAAATCACCTCTTTTTATAATATAACGTTTATATAACGTTATTATATTTTATTGTTATATTCAATGCAAGACTATTCTGTCTTTTTTCATAATAAAAGGAAATTATCAGTGCATTTCAAAATCTTTTAATCCACTAAAACTTTAAAGGGCGAAGTTTCCACTTTAATTGAATCTGTTGGGCAGCCTTCCATTGCATCATCCAGATCATCAAATAACTCTTCCCCGACCTCTGCAGTTCCTTCATTTTCATCCAGGATGACAAACGCCAGCCCCTCATCATTGTAATCAAAAATTTCCGGGGCAGCAGCACCGCATGCACCGCAGGCAATGCAAGTTTCTTGATCAACAACTGTATATTTAGCCAAGATTCCCTCCTCCTTCCCTATTGCATGATTGGTCCTTATCTCCGCTTCCAATAAGGGATAAACCCATGGTCAACCACGAATGCATCCGCTTTATGTATCGCGTTTTCGCACCACTTGTTCGAGTTCTTTCGCTTCCCGTATTTCAATTGGTACATGTGCAGTCATATACTGAACGTCAGAATCATGTTCATGGGCGTGGAATTTATAAACTAATGACTTCATCCTTCCGCTTATCAACGACACGAATGGCTTTTCCTTCTGAACGGGGTATGCTTTTTGGAATGTTGACAACAACATCCATCGTTACAAGACATGTGGATTTCAAATGATGCTGTATCGTTTTCCTTAATATCTCTACATTCCCATGCGATAAGTCTTCTTCAATCTCCCTATAGAAACCGCTTTCAATTTCAATATGCAGTTCAACACCGTCCATTTTCCCCTTCTTAACGAGATGAATCTGATAATGAGGAACAATTCCATCCATTTGGAATAATACACGCTCAATTTCAGAAGGAAATACATTCACTCCCCTGACTATGATCATATCATCCGTTCTGCCTTTAACACGTGACATTCTAGTTGTGGTCCGCCCGCATTTACACGGTTCATGGGTAATTGAGGCGATATCTCCCGTCCGATAACGAATGATTGGCAGCGCTTCCTTTGTAAGGCTGGTAAAGACAAGTTCCCCATCTTCGCCGTCCTCCACTGGTTCGAGCGTGTCCGGGTTAATGACCTCGACAAGAAAATGGTCTTCTGCGATATGCAGTCCATCCTGTGCTTCATGGCATTCTATCGCAACGCCGGGCCCCATGATTTCACTTAGTCCGTAAATATCGATGGCTTTCAAATTCAGTTTTCTCTCAAGTGTTGCCCTCATCTCCTCTGACCATGGCTCAGCTCCGAAAATCCCATAATCAAGCCCATTATCTGCAGGATCAATTCCCATCTCTTCCATCTTTTCGGCAATATTCAAAATATAAGTAGGGGTTCCACAAATGCCGCGAGGTTTAAAGTCATTGATGATCGTAATCTGCCGATCGGTATTTCCCCCTGAAATGGGCACTGTCGCAACTCCTAGCTTTTCTGCACCACAATGCAAACCAAGGCCCCCGGTAAACAGACCATATCCATATGCGTTATGGAAAATATCTGACTTGCGACCCCCTGCTGCTACAATTCCACGTGCGACGATTGTTGCCCAATTTTCCAAATCATTTTTCGTATACCCGACAATTGTAGGCTTTCCGCTTGTTCCGGATGAACCATGAATGCGTGTGACATCCTCCATCGGAACGGCGAATAAACCGAATGGATACTGATCACGTAGAGTCTGTTTTTTTGTAAAGGGAAGCTTTATCACATCGTTTAGGGTTTGTATATTTTCTGGTTCCAGGCCCATCTCCCTGAATTTCTCTCTGTAATAAGGTACATTTTCATATACATGGCCTATCGTTTTTTTTAGGCGAGCCAATTGTAAACTTTCCATTTCAGCACGCGAAGCCGTTTCAATTTCCGGATTGTACATTGTTTCAGTCCCCCTTAATTTTACTATTGTCCCACCCGATATGCATAACGGTAATAAAACGGAGATTAAGTTATTGTTATGATTCATTTCAAGATTAATACGTCATTTCTACGTTGTCAATAATGTTTTTTAATTCAGAAAAATGACCGAACAAACAAAAATATTAATTTACTAAATTTTCAGACTATGTTAATTTTAACAGTGATATATCATTTTATCAAACACTCGTTTTAAAAACGTACTACACTAAAAAGGGGGGCTTACTATGGAATCACCAGCTAAAACTGAACATTCACCATCAGGACATGACAGCGGAAATAAGTATCGTCAATTAATTGAAACAGAAGAATTCAAGTATTTGCTTCAAAAGAAAAAAGCTTTCATCGTACCTGTCACTCTCTTCTTTCTTGCTTTTTATTTTGTTCTGCCTATTCTAGCTGCTTATAGCGAAGTATTGAAAGGTGAAGCTTTTTTCAATATTACTTGGGCATGGGTATATGCACTTCTCCAATTTGCCGTCGTATGGGTAGGAGGAATTGTCTATATCAAAAAAGCGGCGAAGTACGACAAGCTGGCTAAAAATATCTTGAAAAAATATGAGAAGGAGCTTGGCGAATGAGCATTTTATCCCTCACACTTTTTTTGGGCATCATATTGTTAACGCTTACAATAACCTATTACTCTTCTAAGAAAACGAAAAATGCCAGTGATTTTTATACTGCCGGCGGCGGATTGACAGCATGGCAAAATGGATTGGCCGTAGCAGGCGACTTTATGTCAGCCGCTTCTTTCCTGGGAATTACAGGTGCAATCGCACTGATTGGTTTCGATGGCTTTTATATGAGCATCGGGAACCTTGTTGCCTTTCTTGTCTTATTGTACCTTGTGTCGGAGCCACTTCGCAATCTAGGTAAGTTTACGCTGGCAGACATGATTTCAGCACGCTTCAAATCAAAAAAAGTGCGAGGAATAGCTGCCGCCAATACACTTGTCATTTCAATCTTTTACATGATTGCACAACTTGTTGGTGCAGGGGGATTAATTAAACTGCTGCTCGGCATCGATTATTGGCTATCCGTCCTACTTGTGGGTGTGCTGATGACGATTTATGTAATTTTCGGCGGGATGAGAGCGACAAGCTGGGTGCAGATCACCAAGGCGGTTCTCTTACTAGGCGGTTCCGCTGTGCTGACGTTCATCGTATTTTCCCGTTTTAATTTCAACATATCAGAGATGTTCCATCATGTCCAAACTGCAACACCACTCGGAAAGGAATTTTTGAATCCTGGAAATAAATACACCGATGGACTCGACATGATTTCATTTAATATGTCACTTGTCCTTGGAGCAGCAGGCCTTCCGCATTTACTCGTCCGCTTCTTTACAGTAAAGGACGCAGCTACTGCAAGGAAATCCGTCGTATATTCCACATGGTTTATAGGGATATTTTTCATCATGACGATTTTCCTTGGTTTCGGTGCTGCATCTTTCGTCGGTTTTGAGCGGATCGTCGCAGCAAACTCAGCTGGAAACATGGCCGCTCCCCTTCTTGCATTAACCATGGGCGGTGAGTTTTTATTCGCATTCGTTTCTGCTGTGGCATTTGCCACGATTTTAGCGGTTGTATCCGGTCTTGTTTTAACATCAGCATCCGCTTTTGCACATGATATATACGGTGAAATCATCAAGGAAGGAAAGATTACGGAAAAACAGCAAATACTCGTCGCCCGAATGGCTTCTGTCGGTGTAGCTGTCATTTCGATTTTACTTGCTTTATTTGCACAATCAATGAATGTCGCTTTTCTTTCAGTCCTTGCGCTTGGAATTGCTGCAAGTGCCAATTTACCGATCATCCTTTGCACAATTTATTGGAAACGCTTCAACGCAACCGGAGCGATCACAGGAATGTTATTCGGGTTACTCAGTTCCATCATACTGGTCATGCTCAGTCCCAATGTATGGAATCCGGAACCTGGGATGGGTATTTTCACAGGCAATCCCCTCTTCACGATGAGCAACCCGACCATTTTCACCGTACCGCTTGGCTTTATTGGAGCCTACTTAGGTACAATCTTGTCAAAGGCAAAAGATGAGGAAAACAGTTTTCCTGAAGTACTGTTCAAATCCAATACCGGATATGGGATAAGTTCAGCAAAAGACCATTAAAAAAAGGGGGATTTCCATGACCACACATTTAGATCAGAATGTTCATGAATTGCATTATGACCAAATCAAACAAGTACTGGTTGAAGAACCATACGCTTCTTTTCTAGGGATGAGATTGACGAAACTCGGTCCCGGCACAGCGGAAGCAAAATTGATTCCTAGTGACCACATGCTCAATGCACATGGAACGGTTCATGGTGCCATTATCTTTTCACTTGCTGATTATGTGTTCGCAGCAGCCAGCAATTCATATGGCAAAATAGCGGTTGGCGTTTCAAATAACATCAACTTCTTATCAGCTGGCAAACGGGGGGAGACTTTAACCGCTAGAGCGAAAGAGATTAAGAAAAACCATAAACTGGCATGGTATAAAATAGACGTGTTAAATGAAAGGGAATTGATCGCAACCATGGAAGCGATGGTGTTCAGGAAAAATCAATATTTCGTCGACCACGTTGAATAAGTAACGTTTGAAACCGGACAAACAATCCACTTGTCCGGTTTCTTTTCGCCTTGATTTGCCCATGATGCATACGCACTGCTGATGAAAAGAAGGGATTCCCGATTCGGAATCCCTCCCTTATAATGAATTCAATTGCCCAGAACCTTATTTGAAAACCCTTCTCCCTAGTTATTGACTGCACTACCGGAATCTATCACTTTTAACCAATCCCCACGCTCCCCTTCACTTATTACATCATTCTGATAAACTATTTTCCCTTTATTGATGGTACCCGTGATTTGGCAAGGAAAGGTATGGCCCATATAAACGCTATGCTTATGTTTCGCAAAAAAATTCGATTCCGAAACTTCATTCGTCCCATTAAGGGAAACGATAGCAAGGTCCGCATCCATCCCCTCCTTAATTTGTCCTTTCCTAGAAGAGAGGCCGAACCTTTTTGCCGGGGCTGAAGCTGTCCACTCAGCGACTTTATGAAGCGGGATACCGTTTGAAACTGCCAATTCTATCGTCGACATCAGCGAAAATTGCCCTCCGCTTATTCCTCCCCATGCTTCAAAAATATTATGTATGGCAGGATCTTTCAGCTCATAAGGGCATGGAGAATGGTCGGAAGAAATCATATCGAATTTCCCCTCCATTAAACAGGTAATCAATCTTTCTTGTTCTTCTCTTCCCCTAAGTGGGGGAGCACATTTTGCAACCGCGCCTTTTTCTATTAAATCATCCTGATTGAATAATAAATAATGCGGACACGTCTCAACCGTTACATCCAGCCCCTTTTGTTTGGCCGATTGAATTTTTTCGATGGCCAAACTACTGCTAATATGGACAAAGTGCAGCGGACAGCCTGTTAACTCTGCATATGTAATGGCACGTCCCACAGCCTCCGCTTCCGCTTGCACAGGTCTTGTCGCTGCATAATCATTCGCACTGAATAGTCCATTCTGCTCTTTTTCCTGCTTAAACCACTGAGTGATCGGATCACTTTCC
The DNA here is from genome assembly GCF_042886655.1 of Peribacillus sp. NPDC058002. NCBI lineage: Bacteria > Bacillati > Bacillota > Bacilli > Caryophanales > Bacillaceae > Peribacillus > Peribacillus sp. NPDC058002. The sequence goes on from NZ_JBHVQU010000037.1 coordinate 20,771, forward strand.
GCATGAAGTGCCAAGACCTTGCCCAAATCTGCAATTTTCTTCATTCCGTGTAAAAGGGTGAGATCATCCGCTCGCTCAAACTCCTCATTCCCCGTCGCCGAGAGAAAAGCTTTAAATCCAATGACTCCGGATTTGGCGAGATCCTCTAAATCATCAATATTTCCCGGGACCAATCCTCCCCATAATCCAAAGTCTATAACTGACTTCATCTCACCGAGCTTGCCCTTTTCAAGGAGAGCCTTTCGATCGACGGTTGAAGGGATTCCATTCAACGGCATATCGAAATATGTGGTGCTGCCTCCCGCTGCCATCATTTGCGATCCTGTTTCAAATCCTTCCCAATGTGTGCGGCCAGGTTCGCTAAAATGCACATGGACATCAATCATACCAGGAAAGATATGCTGGCCATCCGCCTCATATTCTACATCCGCTTTATCATCCAGACGATCCCCGACCTTAGCAATCACCCCATCTTGGATGGCAAGATCAGCTTTCTTCACTTCATCAGGAAAAACTACATATCCATTGCGGATAATAAGATCATATATAGACACACGGACCACTCCTTCAAAATATTTTTATAATTAAAGAGATTCCCTTGATGCAAGCACTTTCTCCGTCTTTCCCACATACACATCCAGTGCAGCCTGCAAAGCCTCTCCCCGATTAACCTGGAACCCCTGACGCAAAAGGACAGCTTCCAAGGAGGCTAATACAAAAAGAACGTTTTCTTTCCTACAACTGAATCCCATCGTCCCGATTCTCCAAATTTTTCCGTGAAGCGGACCAAATGAGGACGCGATCTCGATACTGAATTCATTCAACAGCATGGCTCTTACAGCTTCACCGTCGATTCCTTTTGGAATTTCGATGCAGGTTACACATGGAAGTTTGTTTTTGCCATCCCCGAATAACGTTAGCCCCATCGCCTTGATCCCATCAACGAGAGCAGCTTCGTGAAGTTCATGACGGGCAAAGCGCGTTTCCAGACCTTCTTCAAGCACAAGACGCAATCCTTCACGTAACGCATAAATCATGGAAGTCGCTTCTGTATGGTGATTCAAACGACGCGGCCCCCAATAATCCTGCAGCATGCTTAAATCGAAATAATTACTGGCAATCGGACGGCGGACCGCAACCTTTTGATTGTCTTCATCCGTCGCAATGCCACGCTCCACCTTTTTACGGGACTGGATGATTTCTTCTATTCGCTCATTATACGTAATCGGTGCCATACCCGAAGGAACGGACAAGCACTTTTGGGTCCCGCCTATCAACCCATCAATACACCATTCATCCACCTTTACATCGGTGCCCCCGATGGAGGCAACCGCATCCACCACAAGCAGGACCCCAAAATCACGGCAGGCCAACCCGATTTCCTTCAAAGGCTGCATACAACCAGTGGAAGTTTCCCCATGGACAATCGCTATTATTTTAGGGGAGACCTTCTTGATTTCCGCGATGACAGCTTGCGGTTCGAACACCTCTCCCCAAGGACATTCCATCGTATGGACTTCAGCTCCGTATCGCTCACAAATTTCCACCAACAAGTGACCGAATCTTCCGAATATAGGAACAAGAACCTTATCCCCTGGCTCAATGATGCTGCATAGAATCGCTTCATTTCCCGATCTTGAGGTGCCATCTATTGGGAATGCCCATTTATTTTTCGTTTGAAAAACCAAACGCAGCATTTCCATCACTTCATTCATGATGGTAGTGAATGCTGGATCGAATTGCCCTAGTATCGGTGTGCTCATCGCCCTTAAGACACGCGGGTCCACTTCGACAGGGCCTGGTGTCATGATCGTTCTCATCGGTGCATTCAATTCTGAATATGCCATTTTAACCAACTCCTTTTAATAGGCTAATTTATATAGTATTTCACTTAAAACGTCGATTCCCTTTTCCATATCCGCAACATTCGTAAATTCCTTAGGTGAATGGCTGATCCCCCCCTTACTTGGAACGAACAGCAGGCAAGTCGGACAATACGAACCAAACACCTGTGCATCATGCCCGGCTCCGCTGACCATATCTTGGAAAGGTATATTTTTATCTTCAGCTATCTTTCGGACAAGGCGATTCATTTCCCGATCCATCGCGACAGGTTTGACATCCATCCATTGTGAAACCTCCAACTTCATTTCACCTTCTTTTGCCAAGGAATCGAAAGTCGAAAAGATTTCCTGACAATACCTTTCAAGAATCACTTCCTCGTAGTGCCTGATATCGAGACTGAACTCCACTTCACCAGCAATGACATTCGGGACATTAGGGTTAACATCCATTCTGCCGACCGTCGCAACTAAACCCGGGTCCATGTCCTTCGCTTTTTTCGTTAAAAAAGAAATGAATTCAGAAGCAAAACCGACTGCATCCTTCCTAGAGGACATGGGAGTGGTGCCCGCATGATCACTCTCACCAATGATTTTCACCGTATAACGGCGCTGCCCGACAATATGGCTGACGACCCCAATTGTATTCTCATTCTTTTCAAGCACCCTCCCCTGTTCTATATGAATTTCGACAAACCGTTCAATGTCATCACGGACCGGGGTTATATAGGCTTCAGGTTCAAACCCTGATTTTTTCATGGCTTCCAAAAAAGGAATTCCTTCAGTATCCTTTAAATCCCTGACATGCTCAAGATCATAGTCTCCTTTAATATTCCTCGATCCCCAAAACGTTAATGGAAATCTGCTTCCTTCCTCCTCACAAAAGGAAACGACTTCAATCGTCTTCCGCGGCTTCCCATAGGCTTTATACAACCTCTTAACTGCCAGGAGACTAGCGACGACCCCATATGCACCGTCATATTTCCCTCCATCCTTGACCGTGTCTATATGAGAGCCGGTCAGAATGGTTTCACCGGAGCGGCCCGTTCCCTCAAGCCTGCCAAACAAGTTGCCTACACTATCAAAATATGTAATAAGGTTTTCTTTTTCCATCTCAGCTTTCATTGCCTGCTGAGCGCTCATCCATTCCTTGGAATATAATAACCGGGTCACCCCATCATTCTCCGTTGCCCCGAAAGATGCTAACCATTCAATCATCGAAGCAACTTCGTCCTTTTCATTTATGGACTTTTCGATTTGAATGCCCATCCCATAGCCTCCCTTCCAATATCCATTCATGTTATGAATATTCACAAATTTATGTTATCTATTATTTTACTTGCTTTCAGCTATAACTTCATTGACATTTTTGCTAGTATTTCGTTATTTTTTTGTGCGAAATAACCAACGAAAACCTAACCAATAATGCCTGTAATAGAAGAGGGTGCCCTTTTAACAGGGGCACCCTCTTTTCCTCAACTTGTATAATTTGCACCTAAACCCATTTCCCTCAAGAGCTGACGATAAGCGATCGACGTCTTATCTGCCGCGATATGCGCTTCCGCTTGCAAATCGAGAGGCAGCTCCGCCGGCTTTTGATTTTCCACCATTTCCTTATCCTCATTGCTACCCAAACTATGTAACTTGTAGGATATGCCAAAGGATTTGTATGATATGATAATGAAAATCCGCAAAGCGTGGTAGTAACATCCGTAATCACACTAAATAATTCCCAGGATTCATACACAGCTTTATAAAATCACACTCCATACTCTAATTTTTCAAACTGAGGTGTTTCAGATGAAAGTTACCGAACTTTTAACATTGCCCGCATTAACCGGCATGCATTTAATAGCCGGAGGAACAGGAATAGAACGGGAAGTCCAAACAGTCAATATGATGGACGCTCCGGATATCATCAACTTTTTAAAACCAAATGAATTCCTTGTAACAACGGCTTATCACGTAAAGGACAAGCCACACCACTTGTCATCACTCGTCGAAGCGATGGCAAACCAAGGCTGCGCCGCCCTAGGGATAAAGACAAGAAGATACCTAAAAGAAATACCTGAGGATGTACTGGTTCTTGCCAATGATTTATCCTTTCCAATCATCGAACTCCCTGCAGAATTGTCACTCGGGGAAATCATCAACCATACATTACGGGGGATTTTGGATCAACGTGCGGCGGAATTGACTTTTGCCATGGAAACACACAAACAATTCACAAACTTAATCATGCGGGGGAAAGGGATTCAAAAGCTGCTTGATCATTTATCGGATAAGATCGGATACCCCATCTTATTAATTGATCAGTACTTAAAACCGATATTCCATCCAATCTCAACATCCGGAATTATTCCAATAATCAAAAAAATGAACGAGGATGGATTCCGGTTCCATAAAACTAAAACTTCATTCTTTTCGTTTACATCCCTTTCAAATAAACAACCCTATACCGTATTCCCCATCTATTTGAATGAAGAAAAATTTGGTTATTTGACGATAACGGGAGAAATCAAGACTAGCGATAACCTCATAACATTGACGATAGAACAGGCAACTAATGTCATATCTTTTGCCTTGTTGAAGGAACATGCCCTTAAACAGCATGACCGGAATATCCGAAATGATTTCTTCCTTCATTTTCTGGATGGCAGTTTCTCCTCCCAAGAGGAAATCATAAATCGAGCAAAAGAGTTTTCCTTACACAATGAACAAACCTATATATGCGCAGTCGGAAAGATCGATGAATCCGGATCGGACATAAGTTACACACAGCTGCAGCGAAGGGCTGATTCGATATACGAGTTTTTGGAAGATGAACTTTGCCTATCTCCTAATCCGATTCACCTCTTTACAAAAGGCAAGAAAAGCATTCTGTTATACGAAGTGAACGAAGTCTCTGCCGATGTTCTCCAAACTGTCGAAACTTCGCTAAAATCATTGCAAAGAATAACAGCCAGCCAGTTCGGCTGCACGATTTCTTTCGGGGTGAGCCATATGAGCCCGAGTTTTTTACAGACCAAGAACGCTTACAAAGAAGCGAACGACTCCCTTCTCGAAGGAGGTCTTTCGAAAAGGACCGAATACATCCAAATATTCCGGACGAAGGATATTATGGAATTATTGAGAATTATCCCAGAAGAAGACCTCATGAATTTTTACCATTTTGCACTACAGGGATTTTCAAAGGTTTTCACCGAGGAGGAACAATCCTTATTACTGACGTTATCTGTCTATCTCGAAACGCATTGCCAAATATCCGAAACTGCCAAAAGATTATTCGTACATCGGAACACCGTTGTATACAGACTCGAGAAATGCGAAGAGCTGCTCGGCAAGAGCCTAAAAGATTCAGAGGCCACACTCCAGATTAGGCTTGCCCTTCGCATTAAATCCTTACTTGATTTATAAAGCACAAGCCTCCCCTCACTTTATGCAAATTGTCTATATCCACATCTTAAATTGTCTAATCTAACTAATGACTAGGATTATGGCATTAACGCTATCTATTCGGAAAGTGTTAAAGAAACTGCCGGAGACCGATCGAATATTCTTATGTATATTGTAGCTCAAAACAAAAGCACCGACGCTTCTCTTTTGCAATGATATAAGTGCAAAATAGCACTTGAAAAAAGCATAAAATATCACTTATAGTGACACAATTTGAGCCATAAAAGACGTGTATCTTTATGAAATAGTCTCTTAAAACACATGACAAAACCCCACCTGTTCCCAATGGCAACTGGTGGGGTTTCTAACTGGCTTCTACATCTACATCAACCGGGAGATCCATCTTGTGCAATCAAGTCCTTTCATTTAAACGGCTAATTTACTGTATTCATCCAACTGATCTTTGGTTAAATTTTTGATGAAGTGATCAAAGTTTATCGACTCGATTTGGTACCTTTCACAAATCTTTAAATAACTTTCATAGGCTTTATCCTGAATGTTCATCATCTTGACTCCTCCTACTGTTATATAACAATAAATTTAACTTATTAATAATATATAACAACTGCAATTTCCCGTCAATATATTTTTCTGAAAATTCGGTAACATTTTCATTCTCTTAGTATTTCCCACATTGTTCTTCTCTAACCGTCTTACTTAACAAAAAGTAGTACGTTAGGTGTTAAATACCTCCTCCTTTTATTTCTGCTTTTTTGCTCAAAAAAAGAAGCTGCCTTAAAGACAGCTCCGATCTAAATTAACCTTATGGAAGTCAAAACTATACAACATTGGCCAAGTATACCCGACTTTGAGAAGAAAGATACTGCCTTATTTACGATATGGTAAGCGTAAAATAAGACAGCAATCCCTACATTGAAAACAAATTTAGCTTGATGGATATATGATGTACCTGATAAGGAAAAACACCTGCTTTATTATTTATTGATTAACTGAACAGTGCTTTGTTCGCTCCCTTTTTTGAAGGAGATGGGGTTTTGAAGTATTTCTTTTTGTAAAATAGGGCCGTATGTATCGACACGACGGTCTCTAAAGAATTGCAGCATTTTTCTAGTCTCTTCTATCTCTTTTAAATCAATTTCCTGCACAATAATTCCTTCTTCATCATCAAGTGAAGCTAAAATATTCCCTAATGTATCGCTAATGAATGAACCACCGTAAAAATTCATGTCCTTTTCCTGGCCCACACGATTAGTTGCAGCAACAAATACACCATTCGAAATGCCATGAGCGGAAATTGCCTTTTCCCAGGATGATCTTGTCGATATCTCGGGATGATCTGGCTCTGAACCAATAGCGGAAGGATAGAATAATATCTCTGCACCTTGTAAGCTCAAAATTCGCGCAACTTCTGGATACCACTCGTCCCAACAAATCGCGACTCCTATTTTTCCATAAGCCGTTTCATAGATAGGATACCCAGTATTGCCTGGAACGAAATAATATTTTTCATGATACTGGGGACCATCCGGAATATGATTTTTTCTTGTAATCCCTAAACATTCTCCATCAGCATCAAATACAGCTGCACTATTAAAATAAATACCAGCATCTGCTCTTTCGTAAAAAGGTACAATCAAGACAATTGCTAATTCCTTTGCTAATTCACCCATTTCGGCTAATGTACCGCTATCTACATCTTCAGCTAAATCATAATTTTTCACACTGACCGTTTGCGGAAAATATTGCGAAGAAAATAATTCCTGTAAACAAACGATTTGTGCACCTTTATTTACTGTTTCTTTTATTTTCTCTATCGTTTTTTGAATATTTTGCTCAATGAATTCTCCGCAATGAATTTGGACAAGACCAACTTTTACTTTTGACATCTTCTCACTTCCTCACTTTTATTTTTTTATCTTATACAGTTTGGACGACCGGGTTTTCATATACGATCTTTCCATCCATGATCGTCATCTTCACTTCTGTTTCAAGAATTTCCTCTGTTGATATGCTAAATAAATTTTTATTCAATACAGCGATATCCGCTATCTTCCCTGCTTCCAATGTGCCTAATTCATTTTCTCTAAATGACCCGTATGCCGGTATGGCCGTGTAGTATTTTAACGCTTGTGCCAATGTTACTCCTTCCGACTCTTGCCACGCCTCCCCGGTTAAATCTTTTCTCGTGATTGCCTGATAAATGCCCATCATGGGATTTAGGGGCACTACAGGAAAATCTGTACCAAAGGCAATTTTAGCACCAGTATCCACTAGTGTTTTGATCGGATAATAGAGAGGTTGCTGTGTTTCACTGATTCTGGCTGTATATGCCTCACTTTCCATTAATTCAATGTGTTTAGGTTGAAAGGAAGCAATTACATCCAATTCCTCAAAGCGATGAACATCATCCGGATGCAATACCTCCACATGTTCAATGACATGTCTAGCATCTCTTTCTCCATTTACGTTTCTCGCTTCTTCAAATGCATCCAATGCTAAACGGACTGCACCGTTACCAATAGCATGGAAACGAATTTGAAAATTTTCCTTATCTGCCTTTTTTACTAATTGTTTAATTGTTTCAGCTGGATAAGTGGTTCCGCCTTTTGTATCTGGACGGTCTTTGTAAGGATCCAATAAAAAAGCAGTATGACTTGTCACAACACCATCTATAAATTGTTTTAATCCAGAAAAGGTGAGCTTGTCTGACTGATAATTTGTTTGTAATTCCTTTGCGGCAGCTAAATCCATTTTTAACTCCGGCGAAAAGTGAATTCTGGTTGTAAGTAACCCTTCTCTCTCAAATTCCTTAAAAATTTCAAGATCATCTAATGGATTTGGCGCAATTTTAGCTCCATATAAATCATTAACAGATGTGATTCCCAATCTTTTTGTTTCATTAAGGAAACCTTGGAATAGGCTTACACGTTTATCTTTCGGTAATTTGTATGCATGTTCCGATGCATACCCAATTGCCTGTTCAAATAGAAGGCCTGTCAGTTCCCCATTTTCATCTTTTCCAATTTCCCCATATTCCGGATCTGGGGTATCCTTCGTTAATTGAATCATTTCCATCGCTTTACTATTGATCCATGCGTAATGCACTTCTGCATTGAATAATAAAACAGGGCGATCACTAATATATTTATCTAGTGTTGTCCTATGTGGCAGTACTTTGTTCTTCCAATTGGTATGATCCCAACCCACGCCGAATATCCACTCATCATTTGGTCTCGTTTCTGCAAATTCACCTACTATTTTGGCTGCATCCTCTTCTGAAGCTGCAACAAATAATTTGGCACTGTCCTTTTGTAAAATGCTTCCCATCATAATGTGCATATGAAAATCATGAAACCCCGGAATAATTAGTCCGTCTTCCATGTCATACACTTTCGTTTCACTTCCAAGGAATGACATTATATCTTCTTTAGAACCGATTTTAATAATTTTATTACCTTTAATAGCGATAGCTGCTTTTATTGGCTCATCTTGTAACCCAGTGAATACATGTTGACCAGAAAGAATGATGTCTGCACTTACCATTTTTGTCCTCCTTAATGAATATAGCTTTTATACTTGAATTTCTTTTTCAATCGCACTATCAATAGAAAGCTCTGGTGGCCGCTTACTAAACATTTTCGTATTAGAAAGGAGCATGATGAAACCAATTCCTAACCATCCCAGTCCGAGTAAAAGCGCCATTGAATCAAGACTGGTCCATAACCAAATTGTGAAACCAGTACCAATCAGCGGCAATATCAGGTACTTTAGTGTGTTAATCCCGCTTCGCTGTTTTTCTTTAATGAAATAATGGGAAATAACCGAAAGATTAACAAATGTAAAGGCAACGAGGGCCCCAAAGTTAATAAACGATGAGGCAGTTACTAAATCAATAAATAACGCAGATAAAGCAAAAATGCCCACTAAGATGATGTTGTGTGTTGGAGTTTGAAATTTTGGATGAATATGACCAAAAATTCTCTTTGGAAGAACTCCATCTCTCCCCATCGCATACAAAAGTCGCGAAACACTTGCATGAGCTGATAAACCAGACGCCAGCCCCCCGGTAATATAACCTGCTAGAAAAATAGATTGAAATAAATTACCCCCGATATACATAGCAATTTCCAAGGAAGCGGAATCTGGATCTTTAAAGGCTTGGAAATTTGGGTAAATAAGGTGACTGATGTATGAGATGGTGACAAACAGACCACCCCCTATTAATGCGACGAGGAAAATAGCCTTTGGTATTATTTTTTTCGGATTAATGGTTTCCTCTGAAAATGTGGTAACAGCATCAAATCCTAAAAAAGATAAACACAAAATGGAAGATCCCGCTAATACTAAAGATAGTGGTATATCTCCATTCACAAATGGAGAACTCATGAATAATGTTCCTGAGCCCATTCCGTTAAGTAACCCTTTAATCGAGAGGAATGTAAAAATAACTATTATTAAGAATTGACAGGCAACTAATAAAAGATTTATTTTTGTTGCTATTTTCACTCCAATTATATTTACAGTGGTGATTAAAATGACAAAGGTAATTAACCAGAAGGAAAAAGGAACGGAAGGAAAATATGCGTTTAAGTAAATGGCGATCAGTAATCCATTGATCATTGGCAAAAATAAATAGTCCAATAGGATAACCCAGCCTACCAAAAACCCAAGGTGAGGATTAAAAGCCTTTTGAGTAAATGTATATGCAGAACCGGCAACAGGGTAGGCCTTAACCATTTGACCATAACTAAAGGCTGTAAATAACATACCAACTAAAGCTATGATATAGGCAGCAGGCACCATCCCTTTCGTTATTTCCGCAACAACCCCATAAGTAGAAAAAACTGTTGTAGGTGCCATATAAGCCAATCCAAATAGCACTAAAGGAAACACTGTTAACGAACGTCTTAATTTTGCATTCTCCATGTATCACTCCACCCTTATTCGTGATTAATTAACTAATATGCAAATACCATACCAAGTGGGGATTGATTATTTGGCGATTTAATTATCGATATATTCCCAATAATTACAACATACAGATTATTAATTAGATTACTAGTGTTATGCAATATTACATAAATTATTTATAATTGCATAGGTAGTCGTTAGCTACCGAAGATGTCTCACCGTGTATTTTCTTGGTTGTTTCGAATAAGGTTCAAAAAAGCTACGTGCCGTAATACAATAAAGGTTCGCTGTTAAGCTGTTAAATTGTTTCTTGAAATCTTGAATAGCTGCCCTTACCGGCGTTCTTGAAGTATTTAAGCCTTCCGCTAATTGAACTTTTGTAAATACTTCATCACCGGTAATGCCACCAAATAAAATCGCTTTTTTAATTTGCTTATAAACTATCTGCGTGGTTCTTTCCTTTTCGATTGGTAAATGTCCCGACCATTTATATAACAGAATAATCAAGAACATGATAAAACAGACCATTATGTTATCAATTCAATTAACCTCTTTGTTAGCAATAAATTTCCAAACGGTTAATACTACAAAATACATTAAGGGGAACCTGATGCTTTGCTTAAACATAATATCGCCGACTTCATTCAGATTTTTTCTACAATTATCTGTTATTCATCTATCCTGCCCCTCGAGTTCCATAAGAAATGAGCTGCTGATCAGCTCCTGATAATGAAGTAAAGCACCCATTACTTGAATTAGAAATTTAATTAGCTTTTCTTGGTCTTCTTAAACAATAAAAAACCTTCAACACCTAAAATAGAATCTATACCTCCGAAAACAATAACTTGATATATCATATCCCCTAACCTTACCTGTTCCCCTATTCAAAAATACATTCCCTTATCCATATACAAGATTTTTCAAAAAAAGGGTTCAACTGATAGTTTGATAAGAAAAAGAGCTGCCAATTTCGATAATATAAGATTTATTAGGAAAACTTGGAATTTAAGTTGTTGTATATTAAGATAGTATATGATGAAAATTTTCCCATATATAGGAGGAGACATATGAAAAAGAAAATTCTACATACGGTACTTTCGATTGCAGTAGGAGCAGGGATATTGTCCGTTGGCGGTGTTCCTATCCAAGCTAAGAGTCAAAATCAAGAGATGAAAAACACATACGCAATAGCTTTTAAAAGTGGATTACCAGAGAATTATCAAGAGGTAATACGGAAAGCTGGTGGTAAAATAACCAAAGTTCTTCCCGAAATTGGAGGAATAGAAGCTCAATCTGACGAGCCTTCTTTTCTTAAAAACCTAAAAGGTAATTCTTTAATAGAAGCTGCTAACAGAGAAATTCCCCTAACCATAGACAAAACGGAAGTCAGCCCTTTTAACCATGAGTCTAGCATCATCAGCCAGCAAGATTCAGAAAGTTATTGGGACTCCCAATGGGATATCCAAAGGGTTACCAACGAAGGGAAATCATATGATTTAGAAACAGGCGGATATAAAAATAAAGATGGTAGTATTACTCATAAAGCAGTGGTTGGAGTGATTGATACTGGAATTGATGAGTCTCACCCTGACTTAAAGAATAATATAATAGGTGGTCGTAATCTTGTTCCTGCTGGAATGGATGAATCTGAAACAGGTGATCCTACCGATATAAAAGATCGCAATGGGCATGGTACTCACGTTGCCGGGATCATTGGAGCAAATGGTAAAGTAAAAGGTGTAGGACCAGATTTAGGAATCCGATCCTATCGCGTATTATACTCAGAGCAAGCCCTTGGATTACCAGCTTGGATTATAGATGGAATTATTGCAGCAACAAATGACAAGGTGGATGTTATTAATATGTCTCTTCGTTTCTACAATAATACCAAAATGACAATTGAGGGAGAAAGTTATAAATCAGTCGCTGAAACGTTACTTTGGAAGAGAGCTATTCAATATGCAGTAAAGAATGGAGTAACTGTAGTAGCCGGTAGTGGTAATGAAAGTTTAAATTTAGATGACAAGAAGGAAGTAAACGAATTTTTAAATAAATTGTATGAACCATATGGAATGAGCGTGAAAGGTCCTGCAACTGTAGTACCAGCTCAAATGCCAGGAGTCATTAATGTGTCTGCCTCCACAAGCTGGTCAACTCAACAGCTTGCTTTCTACTCTAATTATGGAAACAGTGCTATTGACGTGGCAGCTCCCGGAGGAGATTATGGGCCTAAATATGCAGAAACCAATGATCCTGCGGCGGCTGATCCAAGTAACTTAATCCTAAGTACATGGCCTACCTATTTAGGTACTTCATATGAGTTTAATGCTGGTACTTCCATGGCCACTCCTCAAGTAGCTGGAATTGCAGGAGTTATTAAGGCAGCCCACCCGGAGTATAAACCTGCCCAAGTAACAGCACGTGTTAAGCAAACAGCTCTTGACTATGGAAAGAAAGGACAAGATGCTTTATTTGGTTCAGGAGAAGCAAATGCTTATAGAGCATTAGAAAATATAAAGAAGTAGCTTATGTTTCTAAATAAGATGAAATATTAAAACTACAAGAAAAGGAAATCATCTTTTCAAAAGGCTCTTTTCGTAAAGATTGTAGTTTTTAAAACCAAACGATTTAACGTTGAGTGGA
>NZ_JBHVQU010000038.1:0-33026 GCF_042886655.1 Peribacillus sp. NPDC058002
TCAACCTTAAATCGTTTAGTTTTTAAAAACAACAATCTTTACGAAAAGAGCCTTTTATTTAAACCGGTTAAAAAAGTAGTGACTCAAAAGGACCATAAATAATGTTATATGCCGTATAAATGGTAGGACATACTATAAATGTATCTGAGTTTTTATGCAATCTGTATTATCCATATCTGTTTAAGACAAAGGGACAGAATTCTTCGTTTCTGTAGGGATATATGTTAAACTTAACGTAGTTCTGAAACTGTCATTGGGGGAATAGCCGATGGATACCTCTGCTAAAGATGAAATGATTTTTTCGTTTGCTGAATGGTTGAGAGACCAAGGCAAATCAGCTAATACGATCAAAACGTATACTGGTGTCCTTTCACAGTTTTGTGACCAGACACAAAAGATATTGATGGAGATTCATTCTGAAGATGTTCAGGGTTATCTTGATTATTTAGAAAATTGCAAGAAAAGCCCGGGAACAATCGAAAAACACTATATCGCCCTAAATGTCTTCTTTAAATTTTTAGGCAAACCGCAAGTAATGCTTTCTGTGGAACGTAAGGTTAAGGAGCACAAGCTTGAGGTACCTGAAACTTTAAGCATCAATGAGCAGCAGATCCTGTTAAGGGATATAGAAGCAGAAGGGAATCTAAGGAACATTGCCATCGTCTACCTTTTGTTACATACTGGAATTCGTGTTTCTGAATTATGTGACTTAAATGGCCGTGACGTCATTATGGAGACAGAGCGAAATTATATACTTGTCAGGAACGCAAAAGGTGAAATCGATAGATCCGTTCCCCTTACACTATCGGCTATACAACATGTAAAAAATTATCTTTATTCTTTAAAAGAAAAAGCGGATCCGTTATTCATCTCAAGCTATAATCAAAGGATCACTCCGAGGTCAGTTCAATATATATTAAAAAAATACAATGTGCATCCACATAAACTGCGACATACCTTTTGCCAAAGGTTAGTGGATAATGGAATAGATATACAAACGATATCAAAGCTTGCCGGTCATAAAGATTTAAACGTAACGAAGCGTTATCTGAAAGAAGAATCGCTGGATCTGGCAAATGCGATAGATCAAACTTTCACCAAACACTAATCAGGGAAGCGGGTTCTTTCCCTTTTTAGGTTTTAAAACAAACAAATTTCCTTGGAAATGACGAATTTGACGTTTTGTCTTATGTGACGGGGAAGGTTAAAAGAAGAAGGAATATAGTTCGGTCAAAAAGGGGCCGGAAGTATGAAGGGCTAATATGTTAAGATCATATTGATCAATTGTTGAATCAAGAAAGAGGGGATTCCTAGTATAAGGAATCCCCTCTTTCTCTTTCTTTTTCTTTGTTACTTACCTATTTTTTTCTTCTTTTTACCTATTTTCATTATAACTTCATATACTACCGGCACTATTACAAGTGTTAGCAATGTAGAACTCACAAGTCCGCCGATTACGGTAATTCCCAAACCTTGTGAAATTAGTCCACTGCCTTCCGCACCGATTGCCAGAGGTATTAAAGCGCCGATTGTAGCAAGGGCAGTCATCAGGATTGGACGCAGGCGGGTGGACCCTGCCTCGAGTAAGGCTTCCCTGGTAGATAGCCCTGATTCTTCATTCTTGATAACACGGTCCACTAATACGATGGCATTGGTTACGACGATACCAATAAGCATTAGGACACCCATCATTGCTGAAACGCTGATGGTCTCACCTGCAACGAATAGCCCTGCCAATGCCCCGATTACCGTAAATGGTAAGGAGAAGAGAATGGCTATAGGTGCTAAACCGCCATGGAAAGTAACGACTAGGACAAAGTATACGATAGCAACGGCCGCTAACATAGCGATACCAAGTTGAGTGAATGATTCCTGGATATCTTCCGTCACTCCGCCATAGTCAATAGTGACGCTTGCGGGAAGGTCTAATTTATCAACTTCCTTTTGTACCTCAGCTGTCACTGCTGCCACATCATCCGTTTTGATTGTTGCAGACACGTCAGCATAAATTTTTCCGTCGCGGCGGCTGATTGTATCGGAAGCTTTGCCTTCTTCGATTTTCACAAGCTCTTTCAATGGGATTTCCATTCCCATTGGTGAAGTAACTTTCGTATTCTCAAGATCTTTTTTGTCTTTAAAAGTCGTTTCTTCTGTCTCGACATATACTTTGACTTCTTCTCCATCTTTCTTAATCGTAGTTATAGCATCATCTTTATTCGTATTGGCAATGGACATACCAATTTGTGCAGCTGTCAGTCCAAGATCGCTTAGCTTTTCCTGGTCTGCAACTAGTGTATATTGCTCATAAGCATCGGAAAGACTTGTATCAACGTCTTTTAAATCTTTATTTTTCTTCATGATATTTTGAATGTCATCAATTACCGGTTCAATGTCTTTTTGTGAATTTCCATAAACAAATAGAGTGGTTTCGTTGCTTGATGTTGACGTGAATTCTTGTTGTTTCCAAGTTCCAGGTGAATCAAGTTCAGTTAAATCCTTTATGACCGCTTCTTTTTTGTCCCCGAAATTTTCGGTGTCTTTATCATAGAGTACATAGAAGAGGGCCGAGTTACTCGAGCCGCCCATCATGCCGCCCATCATGCTTTCACCAAGTGTGTACTGAACGGTCTCCACATCGTCATTATCCATGAAGTATTTTTCTACTTTTTCTGTTTGTTTTACAATATCCTCTTTTAACTCTCCAGGTGCGGGAGTGTAAGTGACGATAATCGTTTTTTCTTCATCTG
Source organism: Peribacillus sp. NPDC058002 (assembly GCF_042886655.1). Lineage (NCBI taxonomy): Bacteria > Bacillati > Bacillota > Bacilli > Caryophanales > Bacillaceae > Peribacillus > Peribacillus sp. NPDC058002. The sequence continues at coordinate 2,748 of NZ_JBHVQU010000038.1, forward strand.
CGGGCATGAAGCTGACACCGATGCTTGGGATTAGGAATAAGCTGCCGACCAATAATACAATGGCTGTACCGAAAGTGATCAACTTATGGTTTAAAGACCAATCCAATGCTCTTCGGTAGAATGCAGATAGTTTGCTTGGTTTTTCTTCATGTGATTTTAATTCTTTTTTAGATAGTCCCTTTTTAAATAAAGAGTCTGCCATTGCCGGAACAAGTGTGATGGCAATTATTAATGAAGCGACTAATGCAAACACCATTGTTAAGGCGAATGGCATGAATAGTTCCCCGACAGGTCCTGTAACGCTTGCTAAAGGCAGGTATACGGCTACAGTAACGATTGTCGATGAAAGGATAGGGATGAACATTTCCTTAGTGGCTGATCGTATTAATTCGCCGCCTTTTAATTGTTCGCCTTTTAAAGCCATTCTCCTATAAATATTTTCAATGACGACAATGGAGTCATCGACGACCCGGCCAATGGCAACTGTCATGGCCCCCAGTGTCATGACATTCAATGAAATATCCATTTGTTTGAGCACCAAAAGGGCTGCTAACAGGGATAATGGAATCGAAATGATGGAAATGAGAGTCGTTTTAAAGTTCCTAAGGAACAGCATGATAACAATGACGGCAAACAGACAGCCGAAGAGTGCCTTGCTGATCATGGTTTCAACAGAATCTTTAATCGGTTGGGCTTGATCAAGCGTAGTGTGTACACTTACGCCTTTAAAGTCTTTCTTGAAATTCGTTACTTCTTCGTTTACTTCGTCTACGATTGCAACCGTATCGGCATCAGGCGATCTTGTAACCTGAATCCCGATCGATTCGCTACCGTTTGTTCTTGAAATAGATTCAGCTTTACCGGTGATTTTAACATCGGCAATGTCTGATAATTTGACGTTTGGCAGTTGGGCGGGGCCTGTGGCCATTTCAGGAGATTGATTGGTTTCCGTTCCGTTTTGTGCTGGCGTTCCTGTTTGAGAGCCCCCGGTTAAAGGAATCTTTATATTTTTCAAGTCTTTTAATGTGGAGATGTTTCCATCCACAACAATCGTTTTTTCTTTATCATCAAAGTTATATATGCCAAGCGGCATGTTGACGTTTGCGGCCTGGATAACCTTCTTTACGGTATCTTCATCGAGACCGTATTGAGCCATTTTTTCCTCGTCGAATACAAGGCTGCCTTCATTTACTTGTTGTCCTGAAATTGATACGGATGTCACGCCATCAATTCCTTCAAGTTTAGGCACTAACACCTCTTCAACGTTTTTTGTAAGAGCTGGTAAATCAGAACTCTTATCTGTTACACTGAGTGCGACGACAGGAAAAGCGTTTAATTCTAATTTTGATACGCTTGGGTTATCCACTCCCTCAGGAAGCTCTAATTTCTCTAAAGCTTCTTTCACCTCTTTTACAGCGTCATCCATATCCGTATCATAATCATATTGTAATTGGACGGATGAGGCATTAGCCATGGACGAAGAACTGACTAATTCGACTCCTGGCAAATTTGTTACTTTCTGCTCTATCTGGTTTGTGAGCTTATCTGCTACTTCTTCAGGTGCAGCTCCAGGATATACTGTGGAGATGCTTATTAAAGGAGTCGAGATGCTTGGAATGGTTTCTTGTTTCATGTTTAAACCGGAGTATAAACCAGCTGCAACGATGATGATCGTAAGCAACCAGATTGCCAATTTATTCTTTAATGAAAATTTAATTATTGAATTCAAGCTTGTACCCTCCATACATAAAATTGTGACTAGTCGGTCACAAGCTCAAATATATAGTATATGGATTATGATTGCAACAGATAATATCCGGTAGTGTTAATGTTGTAGTTTCAAGGGTTTTGGGATACAATTTGGAAGAAGTGACTGTTCGGTCACAAACGGACAATTTTAAGGGATAGGATGAATTTGATGAAAGAAAAAAATAAGATGATCATAGATAAGTCTGTAGAGCTTTTCGCGGAGAAAGGCTATCATGCTACTTCCGTTCAGGAAATAGCTGAAAAGTGTGGGATAGCAAAGGGGTCTTTTTATAATCATTTTAAATCGAAGGAAGAATTACTGGTCTCCATTTTTAAATTTTATTATGAAGCGTTGACGGAATCATTGCTTGATCTTGAACTGGATGCTTCATTGTCCAGTAAAGACAAATTCATGAGGCAAATCACTGTCCACATTGAGCATATGACGGGAAATACCAACTTGATTCAAATGATGATGCAGGAACAAATGGTTCATATCAGCAAAGAACTAGATGGATTTTTACATTATATGCATGAAGAGGGCTTGATTTGGTTCAAGCGTAAAATCATTGAGTTATACCCGGGACTTTCTGCTGATCTTTTGCCGGATTGCACCATAATTATGGATTCCCTTTTCAAAGGATATATCGGAATATTGATCAGGAAACAAAATGCTTTCGATGTGGAATTGTTACCTAGCTTCATATTGAACCGGATGGATTCAATCATCGCAAGCCTGCAGAACAATGAAGATCCATTATTGAAACAATTTCCCCTGCCAGGATGCTCGATACGGGATATGAGCCCTAAAGAGGAAATCCATTCGATCATCGTCAGGATGCTGGAAGTGGAAACACGTATGGAAGAGGGAATGGAAATAAACAAGAATACGGAAGCTTTAAAAGCGATCCAGGAAGAGTTTTCAAAAGTTAGGCCAAACCCCATCATCTTGGAAAGCCTTTTGTTGTTTTTGGAAAAAAATGAAAAAAGAAGTCCGTTGGGTTCAAAGCTTATCTTAATGATGAAGGATTATTTGCTGAATATATGAAGGTTTTACCGAAAGGGGCGTATAGCCTCTTTTTTCATTTGTTAATGAGTTTCAAAAGCGTGGTTAGAAAATCTTTCAATTGTCAGCATTAACACCAAATTAGTGTGGGGATTTAATTTGAAGGGAAGGCTTATGTGTTTTTTTTGTATATTCATTCCTTATTTCTGCAATTGTTTCCAAAATAAGATAAAATATATGATGAAATATCATTTTTTTCGGGAGGACCACATATGGTGTACCAGGTCGGAGTGTTAAAGGGCATTTTAGAGCCTTATCGGAGTCGTTATCAACTGCAAAATGCAGAGGCAGTCACAAAGCTTGGATTGAAATTACTATATTTATATTTTCTTAGTCTAATAGTTTTCGCCATCGGGGGATACTTTGGCATTGGTTCAGAATCGTTTTCCAAAGAAATCACGACGATGAGTGCCAATGAATTCGAAGCAGCAAAGTTGCTGATTTTGAGCGGCAATATAGTAACAGGCATACTCACCCCTTCCATATACATATTTTTAGCAGCTCTATTCTTTTGGATCGTCACTGATATCCCATATATAAAATTAGTCATCGTTCAAATGATTCTTTTTGGTTTGCAATTAGTGGAAAAAACATTACTGGTTCCTCTATTCGTTTTAATGGATATAGGAAGCGATGCCAATCCTTTTTCATTTGGGATCATCAGTCAGTATTTTCTCAGAAGTGATTATTTCATTCACTTTTTCAGCGAAATCACCATTTTTCAATTTCTTATTATTGCTCTGCAATATTTTTATTTAAAGGAATTTTCAGACCGGAATAATTATTTGGTCCTTTTAATGATTGTTCTATTCTATCTGGCCACATGGTTTGTTAAAGCCTTTTTAGCATACATCCAAGTAGGCGTATTTGTATAAGGCGGGTGAAAAGAATGAGCGGAAAATGGAAAATAGCAGCGGTCTCGATTGCGTCGATAGTCTTAATAGCCGTTAACATATACCTTCTTGAAAAAAAAGAAAGCAAAGTGGAACGAACTGTTTTCGTTGAAAACTGGACAAAGGTAAAAAAGGATACTATTACGGTTACTATTCAAACAAATGGGGTAATTAAACCTGTAGAAGAGTATGATATCTATTTTGATACCAAGAAAAATGATTTTAAGAAATTCCTTGTAAAAGAAGGCGATGCGATTACGGCTGGCTCTTCGTTGTTTGAGTATGAGACGACCGAACTTGATGCGCTAAAAGCGGATTTAGAAGCGGAAAAAACGGCAGCTGAGGGAGAAATTGCGGGGATTGAAGAATACATAGGCAAGTTGAGGTCATATCAAGGGTCCCTGACCAGTGATTCTGGAATAGCGGCCATTGATGAATCGGTGGAAAAAAACTTGAGTAGTGATTTAACGACAAGCTCGACGGATCTTATTAAAAGTAACATTGAACAAGAAATGTACAAGCAGGAACTGGAAAGAAACAGTTTGGATGAAAAAGTGAAAATGCTTGACGCCAAATTGAGTTCAATTGAGGAGCAGTCCAATGCTATCGTGACGACGAGCGAGGCTGATGGTGTCGTTAAAAATATCAATAAAAACCTGAACAATCCCATCATATCCATTGTTTCTACAAATATGGCAATTGAAGGGGAATTCTCCGAAGAAGAAATGAAAAAGGCTGAAGTGGGCATGACTATAAAAGCAAGTTCCTCTGATTCAAAAAAGGCATTGAAAGGAACGATAGGCCGTATCCATTCCTATCCAGCTGAAGAGCCGTCGTTAAAAAAAGATAACAGATTTCCATTTCAGGCTTTAATCGAACCGGAAGGAGAAGTAACGGAACCTTTGTTGGTGGGATCCAAAGTGGATCTTACTGTAATAACCAATGAGAAAGCCGGTGTACCCTCCGTTCCTGAAGAGGCGGTAAATTACCAAAAACAGCCTTATATTTACAAATTGACCAAAAAAGGATATGTGGATAAACGTTACATTACAAAAGGGCTTAAAGCAGAAGGAAAGCAAGAAATCATAAAGGGACCGTCTGTAGGTGACGTCATCCTGCTAAAGCCTGATGTGGCAGTTAAGAACCATTCTAATTTTATTACTCCGATTCAATTTGAAAAAGTGAAAGTTGCAACTTATAAAAAATTCACCACTAGGGAAAAAGTAAGATATCTGTTACTTGGCCTTTTGGAAAAATAACCATTCCTTCAACAAAAGAGGTGATGTTAAGTTATCCAACAATTATATTAATATAACTCATGAGATTAAAAATCGGGAAGAGTAATTATAGATACAATAGACATTAATACAGAATATTCAGACATGTTTAAAGATTTTTTCTAAAATGGATGCGAATAAATATTTACAGATTATCATTTTTAGTATAATATTTTATTATAAGTTAACTCGCTTAATCTTATTCCAAGAACGGGGGACCCATTTTTGTGGATTTTATCCGCTAGGGGTGAATTCAGAAATGAAAGGGCTTTGTGTTTCCAATTCCTAACCCGACAGCTAACCTCGTCAGCGTCTTTAAGGGAACATGTGTGAATATTCACGCCAATAAGAAATCGACACATGAAGTGTCTTTTTTTTCGGCGTAAAGACAGAGTTTTTCAAAAAAAGAAAAATTACTTTCTTTTATTAGTATCTTGTTTCCCTTACCGAGACAAAAATGTTTTTGCATCAAAGACTTTATGGAAGGTGAGGAAAGTAAATGAAGAAATTCAAATTAAGTTTAGCTAGCCAAATTTTCATTGGTTTAATTTTAGGGATTATCGTTGGTGCCATTTTTTATGGTAATGAGACGGCCCAAAACTTTTTACAGCCATTCGGGGACATTTTCCTACGAATGATTAAAATGATTGTAGTGCCGATCATCGTTTCAAGCCTTATCGTTGCAGTTGCCGGTGTAGGTGATTTGAAAGCGGTAGGTAAACTTGGTGCTAAATCATTATCATACTTTGTTGTAGTAACAATGATAGCGATTGCTGTTGGTCTAGTTTCCGCGAATATTATCCAGCCTGGTGCTGGTGTAAATATGAACAATCTAGAACAAACTGATATTTCTACCTATGTTGATACAGCAGAAACTAAGCAGCATGAATCTTTTGTAGATACAATTGTTCACATTGTACCATCCAATCCAATTAAAGCTATGGTAGAAGGCGATATGCTAGCGATCATTTTCTTCTCTGTTTTGTTTGGACTTAGTATTGCGGCTATCGGTGAAAAAGGTAAACCTGTATTCCGTTTCTTCCAAGGTGCAGCAGAAGGAATGTTCTACTTAACTAATATGGTCATGAAATTTGCTCCTATCGGGGTATTTGCACTAATCGGTGTGACCATTTCCAAGTTCGGTTTGGAATCTTTAATTCCGCTAGGAAAGTTAGCGCTTTCTGTATACGGAACAATGATTTTCTTTGTAATTGTCATTCTGGGTCTTATTGCAAAATTTGTAGGGTTCAATATCTTTACATTGATTAAGCTTCTAAAAGAAGAATTGATTCTTGCGTTCTCGACAGCAAGTTCAGAGGCAGTTCTTCCGAGAATCATGGAAAAGATGGAGAAAGCGGGATGTCCGAAACATATTGCTACGTTTGTTATTCCGACAGGATACTCTTTTAACCTTGATGGTTCTACATTATATCAAGCGTTAGCAGCTATCTTCATCGCTCAAATGTATGGAATTGATTTAAGCGCTTATGAACAAATTACACTAATGTTAGTGTTAATGATCACATCTAAGGGGATTGCAGGTGTACCTGGTGTATCTTTCGTAGTTCTTTTAGCGACATTAGGAACAGTTGGTATTCCAATTGAAGGTTTAGCATTTATTGCTGGTATTGACCGTATTCTTGATATGGGCCGTACAGTAGTAAACGTTATTGGTAATTCACTTGCGGCAATCGTTATCTCAAAATGGGAAGGTCAATTCAACCCTCCTTCCAAAAAAGAATTAGAGCAAGTTTCTTAATATAAAAATCCAGAGTGAAATGTCACTCTGGATTTTTTTTTTTTTTTTTGAAATAAAATGCGCTTTCTCTTCTATATTTTGAAATCCTTTTTATATAGTGCGAGTGTGGTTCTTCCTGTACCGCATCCGATATCAAGGATTGCATCATCCTGATATAAATATTTTTCAAAAGGCAAATTTCTCTGATTGCCATAGACCTGATCTTTTAGTTGCTCCAAGGGAAGCTGCACCATGCAAAGGATGAAAGATGAAAGCTTTTTTAACTTTACCCAGGATCAATTCCTCCAATTCGGAATTTTTCACTATAATATGGATTTTGTGTATCGCATTCTATACACGGTGCTGATGATGATTGATGTTGGGTGGTATATAACTTATGTGAAAACCCAAAAGTTTGATAAAATAACATTATTGATTGAGAGCTCGGAGGGGGTCAGGTTATGAAGAATGATAGCAATGATATCTTATATATGTATATGCAGGCTTCCGAACGGTTTGTCCTTTTTAATGGACTAAATTTTCGTGAATTCGTCTATTCGCTTCCATATACCTTGGATTCGATCTTATTATTGAAACATCAATTCGATGGTGGGGAATACAATTTGAATGTCCTGCTTAAGAGCGCTTCATCTAAGGATATTGCGAAGCTCGGTAAAGAAAATGTTCGGGCATATGGAGATTTCTGTTGGGTCGATTTTGAAGAGGCGGAAGGGCTGGATGAATTGGATGGAAGGGAAATAGCGGAACTTTTATATTTAGGACACGCTAAAACCCATCTGAGTCCCCCGTTTTTCCGTAAATTGAATAATCAATTTGTGTACCTTGCCCAGGATGATGGCTGGTTCAATAAAATTTATTTTCGTTCTCTTTCGACATATTATATGATGTTAGGAAGACTGATTCCGCTAAAGCTGGAGCCATTAAAAGTAGAGAGGACGTGGCTTGGAATCAGAAAGAAAAAAGAGCTGACGGCGATTCCAGCAGAAATCATTTCTTCCTTGGCTCATATTCTGGGAGAGGGGCTCGCTTTTTCCTTTCGGGATGTTAAGTATACAAGAACGAAAATTGAGATACCTGCATGGGTCGTAGGGGATTATTTAAACATGGATGAGATGCATGACGACTTTTCGGATAGAGTTATTTATGAGCCCGATGCCTTTATTATCTTCAATCGAAAAGAAAAAGTATGGGAAAGCGTTATTAAAAACACATCATCCTCCTGATTATCCCAACTTCCAAGGTTAGTGGATGGATTATTTGACATCCTCAAATTTTTTTGGTGTAAGACTTACCATCTCATGCATAAAAGATAAGAGGGCGGCTCACAGGACGTGGCGGTATTATTCTGTGTTCTAATGATGGTAATGATTGGAATGTATCTAATGATAGAAGTTTTGCTTTACCCCGCATTAACAGGCTGGGAAGCGGATGGCAAATGTAATGAAAAAGAAATGTGGTGGGCCAACAGCCTGTAAAAGCCCGGTTGGCTTAACTAACCATCATTGGAAAAGCCTCAATGACGGAAGTTTCGCTTTATCCGTTTTAGTGTAAAGTGATACAATGAACATGGTTAAAAGAATATTGGAGGGTAATAACTCATGAAAACTAAACTTGGTTTGCTTTATGGTGGAAAATCTGCGGAGCATGAGGTTTCTATGCAGACGGCTTTAGCTGTCATTAAAGCTCTCGATTTAGCAAAGTTTGATATATATCCGATTTACATAACAAAAGAGGGTTCATGGATTAATGGACCAAAGTTAACAGGGCCTGCTGAGAATGTGGAGGCTTTGACATTTTTACCGGAAAAATCGAGCTCACCTCTTGCCTTGCAGGCACATTCAACTGATGAAAATAGTGAATCAACAGGGTATGACGTAATTTTCCCATTGCTTCACGGACCAAATGGAGAAGATGGGACCGTACAGGGGATGCTGGAACTATTGAACCTTCCTTATGTAGGAAATGGCGTATTAGCTTCATCAGCAGGAATGGATAAGGTCATCATGAAAAACATTTTTGCCCAGGCGGGACTTCCGCAAGTGAAATACACTTGGTTCATTCGTTCCGAATGGGAGAAGGATACTGAAAGTGCCATTAAAAAGGTTGCGGAGGAATTGGGGTACCCTTGTTTTGTCAAACCTGCCAATTTAGGCTCAAGTGTCGGTATCAGCAAATGTAATGATGCTGATGAACTGGAAAAAGCGGTAGCGGAAGCTTTTCAATTCGACCGGAAGATCATCATAGAAGAAGGGGTCATTGCTCGTGAACTAGAGTTTGGTATTCTCGGTAATGATGAACCGTCTTGTTCAGTGGCAGGCGAAATCATCCCTAAGAAGGATTTTAGCTTCTATGATTATTCAGCAAAATATGTAGACGGTAATTCAGCGATGGTCATTCCAGCGGAGATATCGGAAAACGAGTATGCAACTTTATCCGAAATGGCCATTACTGCCTTTAAGTCATTGGATTGCTCTGGATTGGTTCGCGCTGATTTCTTCTTAACGAATGAGGGGCAAATCTATATTAATGAAGTGAATACAATGCCTGGGTTTACTCCATTTAGCATGTTTCCGTTATTGTGGAAGCACACAGGTGTCGACTATCCAGCGCTAATTGAAAAACTAGTGAAACTTGCTTTGGAACGTCATCAGGAAAAACAACAAATCAAATATACAGTTTGATCATGCAAGTAATGTAGCAGTAAACTTCACAATCCATCAATGTTGATTTGATGGATTCCAACCAGCAGGAACCGGTGCGATTTTAAACTGGTTTCTGCTTCGTTTGGTTATTGGAAGTAGAGAGCGATTAACGGTTCGATGAATGTAGGAGGAACAAAATGATAAAGAGAACGTTAAAACAAGTACATGAGATGGCAGACGGTTTGAATGATATCAGTCCATTCCAGTCCAAAGGAATTAATGGGGTTACCATCGATTCCAGAACAGTTAAGGAAGGATGTTTGTTCATACCGCTTAAGGGTGGGCAGGTTGACGGACATCAGTATGTCAAGCAAGCATTGGCGCAAGGAGCTGCTGCTTCTTTTTGGCAAAGGGATGTTCCGAATCCTCCTAATGATTTACCGATAATCATTGTGGAAAATACCGAGAAAGCACTTCAGCAATTGGCGCGTTCTTACCGTCAGCAGTTGAATATAAAAGTCATTGGGATAACAGGAAGCAACGGTAAGACGACAACGAAAGATATGACGGCTGCGTTGCTGGCCACTACCTATAAAGTTCATAAAACCAGTGGAAACTTCAATAATCACTTAGGTTTACCACTAACGGTGCTTTCTATGGAAGAGGATACTGAAGCAGCTGTTTTGGAAATGGGAATGAGCAGCCGCGGTGAAATTGAGTTTTTATCCAAAATGGCAAAGCCTGATGTAGCGATCATTACCAATATCGGTGAATCACACTTATTGGATTTAGGATCACGCGAGGAAATCGCAAATGCAAAATTGGAAATTGTCGAAGGTTTGGCGAAAGATGGGAAGCTGATCTATCATGGCGATGAACCATTGCTTCGCAATCGGATCAAAAGAGATTTTCCTGATTTAAATGTAATATCTTTTGGACGTACGGAACAAAATGATTTATATCCACAGACCATAAGCCAAGGGGCAGACCGTACCGCGTTTACAATCGCAAGCGGTGAAAAGGAGTTAGATTATGAGATACCCGTATTAGGCAATCATAATGTTCTTAATGCGCTGGCTGCCATCTTGGTTGCTAAAGAATTCAATGTGGATGATTCAGCGATCCGTAAAGGTCTGTCAACCATTCAATTAACTAATATGAGGATGGAATTGGTCGAAGGCGCAAAAGGGCAGAAGATCATCAATGATGCATATAATGCCAGTCCAACTTCAGTTAAGGCAGCAGTGGAATTGGTTGAGGGATTATCTGGATTCGAGAAAAAGATCCTTGTATTGGGAGATATGTTGGAGTTAGGGCCACAGGAAAAAGACTTTCATTTGAAAATCGGTGAATTGATTTCCAATGAACGGATCGATAAGATCTTCACGTTTGGTCCTTTAGCCGAGTTTATTGCCAAGGGAGCGAGCAAGTCTTTTTCATCGGAGCAGGTTCGTCCTTTTCAGGATAAACAGGAGCTTATAGAGGAACTTAAGTCTTCTACACAGGAAAATGACATCATTCTCGTTAAAGCATCCAGGGGCATGAAACTGGAGGAAGTCGTTCAAGCCTTACAAAAATAAAAAAGCGTAGAAAGGGCCGTTGAAAACGGCCTTTTTTTATCGTACTTAAAAAAGAGTCCCTGCAATAATGCAGATGTCATCGTTAATCACCGAATGCCTCATCCTTGAGATCACAAGCTCCTGAAGAAGCTTATTTGTATCGAGATGGACATTTTCAATGAACTCCCTCTTGATATTGTCAGACCGGTCAAAGGCGGAAGGATTGGGCGTTTTAGAGAGTCCATCTGTATAGATGATGAAACGGCTTCCTGGTTCATAATGAAAGACTATTTTTTTAATGGGCAATTCGGGAATCAGTCCGCTTGGGGTGTCCCCTTCGTTTAATGTGAGAATTTGGTTGGTGCTTGGGGAATACAAGAAGGCTGAAGTAAATCCGTAGTTCACATATTCGATGAGACGATCCTTTGTATTCACATATGCTATGAAAGCTGTAAAGCGAGCAAGGTTTTTGTTATCCCGATTAATTCCTTGAAATAGGTTCCGCATATGTTTGTCCAGTTCCTCTGTTATGAAAATGGGATCTTTTACACGTTTGAATAGATCGGGCATCAAAGTCCGTATGGACATGTTAATAAGTGCTGTATGGATGCCCTTTCCGAATACATCGATCATTATGAAGCCGTATATCCTGTCATCAACCTCCGTCCAGTAAAATAAATCCCCTGAAAGTTCACTCGAAGGCAGGGAAAGACCTTTGACCTCTATATCTTCATTATTGATCGACAAAGGTAAATTTGAAAGCTGTATGCCCTTTGCAATTCGCAGGCTCCTTGCTGATTTTTGGTGTATCTTTTCAAGCTCCTGCCCCTTCATCTTTGCCGAAAACAGTTGCATGCTGATGTTTTTGAGTGAATTTAATTTAATCCTGACTTCTGCTGAATCGGCAGGAACAGCCATGGTTTCATAAAAGGTCTTTTCTGGTAATGCCGGAGGTGCCTCCATTCCTAAAGCGCGTTTGTAAATGAATAAGATAGGGATTTCGTGAGATTCAGCTAAGGCAAACAAAGAAGTTTCCTGCCAAGAATCTTTTGATATGTGTAAAGGTAAAATAAATAATGATTTCATTAAGGTCCGTTGAATCCTTGAATAGATGACTTTGATTGAGTGGATCCTCCAAAAAGGTGACGTTCTTGTTCATTTTCTTTAAGATTCGACCAAAATCCTTACATAAAGGAACATCTATTGTGAAAATATTCATATAACCCCCCGTTGTTTTGTTGATAGGTCAATCATACTGCATTTAGACTTATTTACTATAATTTTCGAGCGAAAAGATGGAATTTTCAAAAAGTAAATGATTCCATATACCTGGAAATTTAAAAGCGGATTCATAATAAGTCCTTTCTTTTTCCAACGGGGGACCGTGGATGGTAGCCATTCATTCGAACTGATCCTTCCTGAAAAAAGGTTTATTGAAACTATTTGATTTAAACACATATCATGTAAATAAATAGATGTTCGTTTTTGCAAAACATTTAAATGGATACAGTAAGTGGTCTAAATGGTCTCATCATAGAAAAGGACTAGGTCACTGAATTCCTCCTGAACTGGAACAGATTCTCCTTTAAAAAACGTTCCAGTCGGTTCAGGAATCTCGCTTTCTTCCGAATTTGTCTGCAGTCTGAATCCACATCGCATGAATGGATTTAGTAACTAAGGTAACTCTATTGATGAACAAATCAGGTTGCACGATTATCAGGTGGGACTATCCAATTTCCTCGTTTTTGAAACGATCTAAAGTTTTTAGTAACTCTGAATGGGGCGATATCCTTTATTGCATTAACAGTTTGAAAATGGTAATATGAGTATGAGTTTAAATGTCTTATCATTGATGATTATTTAAATTAATCAGGTTGAGGCAACAAAATTGTATGTTCTTACATGTTTCATGAGTTCATTCTTGAGATTATTTTAGATTAAATAGGCCGCGCGTCTGGTCATATATAAAAGCTGCATCTCTTGGCGGCTTTAGTAGCTATTAGGGAATCAAGCCGCATTATAGCGCTTTTCCACTTCTGCAAATCCTCAACGCACCGGGCCTGTTTTGTATAAGAATCTTGGCTCTCGTCAAGTTTTGTTCATACAGCCTTTTTAAGTCTGATGAATAATAGGTGCAGCAGCCCTCACCTGAATAAAACGGTCAAACACCCGTTTATGCTACTTTTAATTTTCCATATTGAATTTAATTTTGGTTACATGTACTTTTAAAAAGATGAGCGTATGTTAATGATAAGTCTACACGTGCGCGAAAATTAAAAATGCCGGTGAATGTTCGTACTGGTATATTTCCTTTTTAAAAAATCATATTGAGTTCATTTGAACTAAAAGGCAGATACTTTTAGGTGATAATGATAAACTTTTTAGATAAAGTAGAACATCCGTCATGATGATGAGGATTTGAACTAAACATCTGTGCATGATATGCACGTGTAAATTTACGATATAAAAAGGAGTACGAAAACATTGACATTGTTTAGCGAATTAGGTTTAGATAGAACGTCCATGAAATCAATAGAAAAAATGGGATTTGAAGAAGCGAGCCCGATTCAATCCCAAACGATACCTCTAGCACTTGAAGGTAAAGATATCATTGGTCAAGCGCAAACAGGAACAGGAAAAACGGCGGCATTCGGTATTCCATTGATGGAAAACATCGATATTACTAACGAAAACGTGCAAGGGATTGTCATTGCACCTACACGTGAGCTAGCGATTCAAGTTTCTGAGGAACTTTTCAAGCTTGGTTACGGAAAACGCGCTCGTGTACTTGCGGTTTATGGTGGACAAGATATCGACCGTCAGATCCGTGCTTTAAAGAAAAAACCACATATTATCGTTGGTACGCCTGGTCGTCTTTTAGACCATATCAAACGTAAAAATATTAAATTAGGCGGAGTTCACACTGTAGTTCTTGATGAAGCGGATGAAATGCTTAACATGGGATTCATTGAGGATATCGAATCGATCCTTTCAACGGTTCCTGATGAAAGACAAACATTGCTTTTCTCAGCTACAATGCCTGATCCGATCCGTAAAATTGCTGAAAGATTCATGCAGGAACCCGTTCTTGTCCGTGTAAAAGCAAAAGAAATGACAGTGGATCGTATCGAACAATATTACTTGGAGTTAAAAGAAAGTGAAAAATTCGATACACTTGCACGCCTTTTCGATATTCAAACACCGGACCTTGCTATCGTCTTCGGACGTACGAAACGCCGTGTAGATGAATTGGCATCTGCATTGAATATCCGCGGTTATATGGCTGAAGGCATTCATGGTGACCTTAGTCAGGCAAAACGCCTTTCTGTATTGAAAAAGTTTAAAGACCGCAGCATCGATGTACTTGTTGCTACTGATGTGGCTGCACGTGGACTTGATATTTCCGGCGTTACTCACGTATACAACTTTGATATCCCACAAGATCCGGAAAGCTATGTTCACCGTATTGGACGTACAGGACGTGCGGGTAAACATGGTATTGCCATTACGTTTGTAACACCAAGAGAAAGAGGACAACTGCATGCGGTTGAGCATACAACGAAAAAACGTATGGTGAAACTTAAGACTCCTACGTTAACTGAAGCGTTGGAAGGTCAACAAAAAGCAGTAACGGAAAAAATCCTTAATACAATCGAGAATGATGATTTAACATTATACCTTGGTCAAGCGGAAGAATTATTACAAAAACATAGCGCAGCGGACTTAGTTGCAGCTATGCTGAAATCAATGACAAAAGAACCGGATCAAACGCCTATCAAGCTAACGGAAGAATCTCCATCTCCAATGCGTCGCAACCGCGGTGGCAGCAGTTCTTCTGGTAACAGACAGCGCAATGGCCGCAGTTCTTCAGGTAGAAAAGATTACGGTAGCGGATCAAGCAAACGCCCGGGCGCAAACCGTAAATCGAATGGTTACGGAAATCGCAGCACGAGCCAAAAAAGAGAAAAAACAAATAAGATTTAATTGAATTGGAAATGCCGCTCATTTGAGCGGCATTTTTTTGTGTGCATTTCCATAATTCATATGGTATCTGAATGGCTGGTTGGATGGACTGCTCAAAGCCATTGTTTGAAAAGGGGTTAATTTCCAGCATTTAATTATAGTATAATGGATGAAAGCGAAGGATGGATGATGAAGATTCACTAAAAATTACCTGTCGAAGAGGAGAAGCACATGGAACCTGAAAATCGTATATCGAATAAGGCCTTGACCGTATGGAAAATCGGTGGTCTTATAAGCTGTTCAATAACTTGGATTATAAGCATCGCCGCACTCGTGCTTACAATCATTTTTGATTGGACATATTGGGTGTTTGGAGCGTTGATCATAATTTCGGTAATCCAATCCTATCTGGCCATTTTTCTGATTCCATCGGTGAAATGGAAGAGGTGGCGTTACGAAGTAAGAAATACCGAAATTGATATCCAAAGTGGTATTTTCGTCATTAAAAGAACACTCATACCCATGATTAGGGTTCAGCATGTGGAAACGAAGCAAGGGCCATTATTAAGGAAATACGATTTAGCCTCCGTTGAAATTTCGACTGCAGCGACCCTTCATGTTATCCCTGCCTTGGACATAGCAGAGGCAGATGAATTGCGGCACTATATTTCCAGGATGGCAAGTGTGGAGGAAGAAGATGTCTGAACCTAAAAGGCTGCACCCCATAGCTGTATTGCTTACCATAATAAAATCGATTAAGGAGTTAGTCATCCCTTTTTTATTAGTGGTCGTCATTCCTGGGAAGAATGAAGGAATTCCTGGATGGATACAACCGCTGGTCATAGCCATTATTATACTTTTTATTATAGGCAATGCATTCCTTCAATGGTTACGCTTTACATATCGCATGGAAGAGGGCGAATTCAGAATCGAGTCCGGGGTATTTGTAAGGAAGAAACGGTATATAAAGTATGATCGGATTCATAGCATAGATATTTCGGAGGGTATCGTCCAGCGGATATTCAGCCTGGTGAAGTTGAATATTGAAACCGCAGGCGGGTCTCAGGCCGATGCCGTATTATCAGCCATAAGAAAAAGTGATGCAGATCGAATCAATGCTTTTATTAGTGAGGAAAAAAATGCGAATAGTCCTTCTGATAAAGATAAAAATGAAGTAGCGGATAATGAATATGCAGCAAAATCGTCTTCCGTTTTTAAGCAGACGCTGCCGCAACTATTCGTTATGGCTGCCACTTCGGGAGCAGTAGGTGTCTTCCTATCTGGAGCAATCGCATTTATTTCACAGTTCGATGAAATGATACCTTTTGAGAGGATATTTAAGGATTATGAAGATTTTATTGAAATGGGGACCATCATTCTGACCTTGTTTGCCCTAGTGGCTTTATTGGTGGTTTATGTACTGGCTACATTAAGCATGGTAATTAAATATGCTTCCTTCACCGTGATAAAAACGGATGAGGAAATCGTTATTTCCAGAGGGCTTCTCGAAAAAAGACAGCTGACAATCCCTATCCATAAAATACAAGGTATCCGGATCATGGAGAATTTGATTCGAAAGCCATTGGGCTTGGCGACGGTTTATATTGAGTATGCGGGGGGCAGTATGGAAGATAAAGAAAGTCTATCGATCATGCTGTTCCCTTTAATCAGGAAGAAGCATTTACAAGAAAAAATCCTGGAAATTTTACCGGTTTATGAAACAACCACTGAGATGACACCGATACCTAAACGTGCACTTTCCAGGTATGTATTTCACAAGTTTCTATACCTCATCCCGATCATAGGTGCCTTGGTATGGTTTTTCAGACCTTGGGGTTATCTTTCCCTTTTGCTTGTACCGTTGGCGATTTTTTGGGCTTACATGCAATATAGAGATGCGGGATGGAGCATAGAAGGGAATTTATTGATATTGAGCAGTCGCTTTTTCTCAAAGCAGACATTAATCATGCAGAGAAGCAGAATTCAATCAATAACATATAAAAAAAGCTGGTTTCAGAATCGAAAAAAATTAGCTACGATTTCAGCATCGATTAAATCAGGAATCACTTCCCGGGTCGGCATGGTTGCTGATGTGGAAGAAAAGGATTGCCTAATAATTAAATCTTGGTATTTACCTAAAAAAGCAGTCGACTCCCAATGATTTAAAGGAAGAGTCGGCTGTTTGTCCTACCATTTTTTTCTTAAGTATAATGGAGCTGTTAAAAAGCCGGTTGCCAGTCCAGCCGAATGACCGACAACGTTAACTTGCGGTTGAATGAAAGTCATGATGACGGCAATTCCGGTCAGTGTATATACTGTATTTCTTTCGTTGTTCGTAAAATTGGTTTTATTGAACAGGACAAGATATAGAAAGAATCCGAATAAACCGAAAATTGCACCGCTAGCCCCTACGTGGTTATATGTCAGTGGGTTAATTAGGAAGGTTGCGATATTGGCAAGGAGCCCTGTCGATAAAAAGAAGATTGAAAACTTGACGGAGCCAAGTAAATTCTCTAGGAATGGACCAAAGATGGCAAGTGAGAATCCATTAAACAGTAAATGTGTAAACGTGCTATGTAGAAAGATGGGGGTGATTAAACGCCACCATTGTCCATCAGCGATGTATAAGTTAACACCTGTGCCATAATAAAAGAGTACATTGCCGGGAAATATGGGGAAAAGGACGAGAACGAATGCAATCATCATCATGAGTATGAGTACAGTTACAGCTCGATATGAATTTGTATATTCGCGGAAGCCTTCTGTTCTTGTAAACATAAATTCCTCCTTATTATCGTTTTTAATTAGATACAATATTATCATTTTCAGGTAAAAGAGTCCTCCTAATGATATGCAACTTATTAAATGAATAGAAGAGGTGTCAAAGTGATTAAAGGTATAGGCGTGGACATTACTGAGCTGGATAGAATGGAAACATTGATTAATCGGCAAACCCGTTTAAAGGAGCGTATATTAACAGAAAGTGAAATTTTGATTTTCGAAAAGTTAAATGGAAGAAGGAAGGTCGAGTATTTTGCTGGGCGTTTTGCGGCAAAGGAGGCTTTTTCAAAAGCAAACGGTACAGGGATCGGTAAGCACTTATCCTTTTTGGATATTGAAATCATTTCGGATGATAAAGGAAAGCCGATGATTTCGAAGCCGTTTTCTGAAGGGGTCCATCTTTCGATTAGCCACAGCAGGGATTATGCGGTTGCGCAAGTGGTAATTGAAGGGTGAATGGAGTTTTGTCCAATCGGGTCATAAACCTTTAGGTTGTCTCATATACATTTAGTGCTATAGGGAGACAAGGCCCGGTAAAAGGTACATGGCAGAGTAGGTGCTCTCGAAAAGTTTTTAGCCGGATCTTAGAATTGATCCGTGTCTAAAATACTGAGGAATCTAAGACATCAGTCGAGCCAATGTCCGAATCCTGCCTTTTCCTCTCCCTTTTACGTTCAAATGACAAAAAGGGGTTGAAAAGATGAAGAAGATGGTAATGCTTTTTGCAGGGATCATGCTCTTGCTTGCTCTTTCTGCTTGCGGCCAAAAATCACAGAGTGACGTAGTGAGTGAATTGAATGAGAAGCTTGGCGAAATGAAAGGATATAAAGCTAACGCGAAGATGACATTAAAGATGGGGACGGAGCCTCAAGTGTATAAAGTGGAGATTTGGCATAAAGACCCTTCTTTCTACCGTGTAAATTTGAAAAATGAAGAGAAGGATCAAAGCCAGATGATATTGAAAAATGATGATGGTGTATATGTTTTGACGCCAGCTTTGAATAAAAGTTTTAAATTTCAAAGCGAGTGGCCGGAGAACAGCAGTCAGGCCTATTTGTTCGAGTCGTTGGTGAAAGACATTACGGAAGATAAAAGTGCGACATATAAAGAAACGGATAAACATTATGTCTTTGAAACGAAAACGCGCTACCAAAACAATAAAATGTTGCCATATCAAGAGATTACTATAAACAAAAAAGATTTATCTCCAGTCAGTGTAAAAGTCATGGACCCCGATAAGACTGCATTGGTTCTTGTTGATTTCTCAAAAGTTAAATTCAATACGACTTTCGATAAAGATTCATTTGATATGAAGAAAAACATGACAAGTGCACAACTTGAAGCGCCTGTTATGGCAGAAGTCCAAAATGAGGGGTTTGCGGTGAAATACCCTGAAAATATTGGTGATATGAATTTAACGGAAGAAAAAGAAATTTCGACGGAAAAGGGAGAACGTGTCGTTTTGACCTATGAGGGTACAAAAAGTTTTACATTGGTCCAGGAAAAGGCTGAGGTAGTTCAAACATCCGTTTCGACGAATGTGAATGGAGAACCGGTTGATTTGGGTTATACTGTTGGAGCCATGACAGGAAATACGATTGCTTGGACTTTTGAAGGTGTCGATTATATGATTGCATCAAAGGATTTGACACAGGAAGAAATGATAGAAGTCGCCCGTTCGGTTGGGGAAAATCCAGTCAAATAGGATTACATAACAAGCTGATGTTTCCCGTCTCCTTATGAAGGTTTCTTCTAGGTAGGATAGGCGGGGAAGCAGCTTGTTGACATTTTTAATACTTCCATTTGATTTCGGCTGGCAGCTAGGTAAATTAGGAGCAAGGTGAAAAAGCACTTTATATTTCTAGCGGTTGGTTATAGAATGGTCCTATAATGAAACGAAAACTTCGCTACTGGGAAGAATCTTATTGTGAGTGTAGGAAAGAAGGAAAAGGTCTTGGAAACGAAAACATTTCATCGAGATACATGGGCAGAAGTAAATTTGGATAATATTTTTGAAAATATTTCTTCAATGAAAAAAAGTTTAAGAAAAGGTGTTAGTCTTTTCGCTGTCGTTAAAGCGAATGCTTATGGACACGGGGACTATGAAGTGGCTAAAACGGCGCTTGAAGCTGGGGCGGATTTTTTAAGTGTCGCTTTTTTGGATGAGGCTCTCGCCTTGCGGAAAAAGGGAATATTGGCTCCGATTCTTGTACTTGGGGCATCGAGGCCTGAAAGTGCAGCGCTTGCTGCCGAGTATGGGATTTCCTTGACGGTTTTCGACGTAACATGGTTGGAGAAGGCAAAGGATTTGTTGAAACCGGGACAAGTTTTGCAAATCCATGTAAAAGTGGATAGCGGCATGGGGAGAATCGGCATTCGGGATATAGGACAACTCATGAAAGTGGAAAGTTTGCTTGAGAGGGATGTTTGTTTTAATTTCCAAGGGATATTCACTCATTTCGCGACGGCGGATGAAATAAAGACCGACTTTTATGAAACGCAGCTTGCTTTCTTTAAAGGAATGCTTTCCGAATTGACCAGAAAGCCGGAATATGTTCATGCAGCCAATAGTGCAGCTTCTTTAAGGTTCACCGATCCTGAATGGAATGCAATAAGAATGGGGATTTCCATGTATGGTTTGAGTCCTTCCATGGAAATGAAGCCGATATTGCCATTTCCATTAAAACAGGCTATATCATTGAGTACGAAGATGGTCGCGGTTAAACAGCTTTCCAAGGGTGAAAGCGTTAGTTATGGGGCGACTTATACGGCTGAAGGTGATGAATGGATTGGGACTTTGCCAATCGGTTATGCTGACGGCTGGATCCGTAAGCTTCAAGGTCAGGAAGTTCTTGTGGATGGAAAAAGAGTACCCATAGTCGGAAGGATTTGCATGGATCAATGCATGATCAAGCTGCCTGGACCATACCCAGTAGGAACAGAGGTTACATTAATGGGGAATGATGGCGATGAATCGATCACTGTCGATGAGATAGCGGCAAAACTGGAAACGATCAACTATGAGGTAACATGTATGATAGGAGCAAGAGTGCCCCGCATATATATTAAAGACAATCAGATGAATCATGTACGTAATTTCATTTTGGAATGACCGGATTGTAAAAAAATCCTAAGATTGTGAATAAGATTTCCTTTATTATGCTGATAATAAGATTTAGAATAGAATATACTCTTTGCAGATAGGCAATTTAATGGTAATATTGAAAAGGATATATAATAAAGGTGTGTAGTGATGGTGGAGGTGTATGTTTGTGTCTGAATCCAGCGCAACAAGAGAGATATTAATTCGATTACCTCAAAATTTTTTAACAGAGTTAGATGGGTATGCGAGTGAGGAAAATGTGAATCGCAGTGAATTTATTTATCGTGCCACAAAAATGTATCTTCGCGAACGTAAAAAGAAAGAGTTTCGTGAATCGATGAAACGCGGTTATATTGAAATGGCGGCCATTAATTTAACGATTGCTTCTGAAGCCTTCCAGGCTGAATTCGAGGCTGGTCATTGCGTTGAACGATTAGTTAGCGGAGGCTGAGCCATTGATTGTTGTTAAGCGTGGTGACGTATACTTCGCAGACCTTTCCCCGGTGGTTGGTTCAGAGCAGGGTGGGACCCGTCCGGTACTAATTTTACAAAACGATATTGGTAATCGCTTTAGTCCGACTGTGATCGTGGCAGCCATTACAGCTCAAATTCAAAAAGCGAAATTGCCTACACATGTTGAGATTAATGCAAAAAAATACGGATTCGAGCGAGATTCCGTCATTTTATTAGAACAGATCCGGACAATTGATAAGCAGCGTTTAACTGATAAAATTACGCATCTTGACGAACCGATGATGCAAAAAGTCAATGAAGCTTTGCAAATCAGTTTAGGCCTCATTGATTTTTAAAGAAAATTTTTCCCGTTAAATTGGGCGTTATTATAATACAAATCATTCTTGATGCTATTTTAGATGACACGATTCCTGCAAATGCGGGAATCGTGTTTTTTTTTGGAAAATAACAATAACATCAACAGATGTCCATATAGCATCAGCAGGAAATATGAAAAAATTGACGAATAAAAACATTATACAGTTAGATATCGAATAGAACGTTCTTTGTTTTAAAGTATCTCCCTAATTTTTCTTTAATTGATGTTTTTCTTACCTGGATTTTGGGTATGTATTTATGTTGTAACTACTTAAAAAAAAGCAAAAGTGTAGTGGGAACTCCAAGAAAATCCAGATAGGAATAAGATTACAGTTAGTTAACATCCTTGTGACGAGGACAGGGGAAACATAGCAATTGTGTTAGAATGGGAGGATATTATGAATCAATTGGTTTACGATTTTATTAAGCAAAATCAGGATTACATCCTTACTGAGTGGATGGGCATCATGAAGGAAAGTACGGATGAAAGATTAATTAAAGTCGTCTCAGATCGAATGTTCACTCAAACGAGCAGTGAATTTATAGATATGATCATCACGAACGTTGATAGTAAAACCAAGGAATTCACATTGAAGCTTTCTGATTTTGCCGAGAAAGTCGTCCAATTGGGATGGCCTCTTACTTTCGTCAATGAAGGACTTCATAAATTCACATTAATTGTCATTAATGGAATGGTGGAAAAGGGTCTGGTTACTCCTGATAATCAAGTCAATCTTGTTAATCATTTGGATAAATGGGCCACACCAATTAATAATGAAATAGTCAATATATATACTCAAACTTGGGAAAGAACGGTTTCCATGCAAAAAATTGCGTTGCAGGAACTTTCGGCTCCGCTCATTCCTGTATTGGAAGGCATTACGGTAATGCCGCTGATTGGTACGATTGATACGGAACGTGCCAAACAGATAATGGAAAACCTGTTGACTGGCGTGGTTAAGCATAGATCTGAAGTTGTTCTTATTGATATAACGGGCGTGCCGGTCGTGGATACGATGGTTGCCCATCATATCATTCAAGCTGCGGAAGCGGTCCGATTGGTGGGCGCCAAATGTATACTCTGCGGCATCCGCCCTGAAATAGCCCAAACCATAGTTAATCTTGGAATTAATTTAAATGAAGTGATTACAAAAAATACGTTAAAAAAAGGGATAGAAGTTGCGTTGGAATTAATGAGCCGTAAGATCGTAAAGGTGGAGGGATAAGTATGAGGATTCCGATATTAAAGCTTTATGACTGCTTGTTAGTATCTATACAGTGGGAATTGGATGATGTGACAGCCCTTCAATTCCAAGAGGATTTACTGCATAAAATTCATGAAACAAGCGCGAATGGCGTTGTCATAGATATTACCTCAATAGATTTTATTGATTCTTTTATCGCAAAGGTATTAGGCGATGTCTTTAGCATGTCTAAGCTTATGGGGGCGAAAGTTGTAATTACGGGGATCCAGCCTGCTGTTGCAATAACATTAATTGAACTGGGAATTAGTCTCGAAGATGTTCTGACAGCATTAGACTTAGAGAAAGGCCTGGAGAAATTACAACAGGAATTGGGGGATTAAAGAATGGAGTTCCAATCCTGCGTAAAAATCATAAATGAATGGGACATCGTAGCTGCAAGGCAGCTCGGAAGAAATGTCGCTAAAGAGTTGGGGTTCGGTACTGTAGACCAGGCCAGGATCACGACGGCCATTAGCGAATTGGCCCGAAACATATACCTATATGCTGGACAAGGCAGTGTTAGCATAGAAAAGCTAAATATAAATGGGAAGTCAGGATTGAAAATCATTGCAGAGGACCAAGGGCCGGGAATTGAGGATATCCGCAGAGTCATGGAAGATGGATATACCACCTCGGGGGGACTGGGTGCAGGCCTTCCTGGAGCCAAACGTTTAATGGATGACTTTGATATTGAATCGATACCAGGTGAAGGGACTAAGATTATCGCTACAAAATGGCTCCGTTAGGGGGGGACTATGGATATTAGGGAGAACATGGAGAAAAAGTATCATGAGGCGCTTTCTACTTATCTTAAAGACCAAAATGAGCAGGCACTCTACCAAGGGCAAAAGATTAGCCGCCTACATATCAAATACAATATATCTCCAGAAGAAATCATCAGTATGCATAAAAATAACTTGATGGAACTTTACCCGGAATTACCGGGAAAAGTATTGGATTCTTTCGATTTTCTGTTAGAAGTCATGATGGGCTACGGTATTGCATACCGTGAGCATCAAAGCCTTAGACATCAGCAGCAGGAACTGAAAACGGAAATCGAGATAGCGGCAAATGTTCAACATACTCTTTTGGAAACGAAAATTCCTGATATCAAAGCTCTTGAAATTGGAGTAATCAGTGTTCCAGCGAGGCAGATGAACGGGGATTACTATCACTTCGTCCAAGATGAAAATGAGCGGTTAGGGGTAGGAATAGCCGATGTCATTGGAAAGGGGATTCCTGCTGCACTGTGCATGTCGATGATCAAATATGCGATGGACAGTCTTCCGGAGCATCGTCATGAACCGAATAGTGTGCTTGAGAGTTTGAACCGTGTTGTGGAGCATAATGTGGATCCAAGCATGTTCATAACCATGTTCTATGGCTTATATGACCCGCATGACAGGCAATTCTCCTATGCTTCAGCCGGACATGAACCTGGTTTTTACTATGACGCCGCAACGGGTACTTTTAGCGATTTGGATGCAAAGGGCTTGTTGCTTGGAGTCGATAAAAAAACAAGGTATCGCCAATATGAAAAAACGGTGAATCATGGAGACATGATCATTTTATTATCTGACGGAGTAACGGAATGCCGGACGAATGATGGGTTCATAGAAAGGGAAACACTTATTGGGCTCATTAAAAAGAATATGCATTTGCAAGCCCAGGAAATGGTGAATAATATATTTAAACAATTGGAGAAAATGCAGAATTTCCAACTGAGGGATGATTTTACATTAATAATTTTAAAATCAAATGTTTAGTATTTTGTCTGCTGGGTATAGATAAAGAAATGAAGAGGATTTGAAGAGGTGGGTCATTGATGAATATAACTGTAGATGTTAATGAATTGAATTCTGAATTTATTGTAAAACTGAAAGGTGAAATCGATGCATATACTGCGCCGAAATTAAGGGAATCACTATTTCCGATTTCGGAGCAGGATAATGTTTCGATTACTATTGATTTAACTGAAGTTTCTTATATGGATAGTACGGGACTTGGGGTGTTTGTCGGTGCTTTCAAAAGTGTAAGGGCACATAATGGCGAATTCACTTTAGTTGGCTTATCAGAAAGGTTACGACGTTTATTTGATATTACAGGTCTTGCAGATATCATTGATATAAAAAGTGGTACAGAGGGTGGGTTAGAATGAGTCAAGTATATGATTACATCGAAATGAAAATACCTGCAAAACCAGAATTCATCGGTGTCATTCGTTTAACGCTTTCTGGGATAGGGAGCCGGATGGGATTTGCGTATGATGAAATTGAGGATTTGAAAATCGCTACAAGTGAGGCTTGTACAAATGCGGTACAGCATGCATATAAAGATTCTGAAAAAGGTGAAGTGAAAGTAAGTTTCGGCCTTTATCCTGACCGCTTGGAGGTCATGGTTTCTGATAGTGGTAAGAGCTGTAATTTCGAAGAGGTTCGTCAAGGGATCGGACCATACGAGAATGGACAAAAAGTCGAACTTTTGAGAGAAGGAGGCTTGGGTCTTTACCTTATTGAAACTCTGATGGATGATGTGAAGATTCATCAGCATGATGGGGTTACAGTATTTATGACTAAGTTTTTAGAAGGAGAGCAGGTGGAGATGGATGCAAAAACAGTCTCAACCTAACCAGGCACAAAGAGAACAGGTAAATGAATGGATTAGAGCTTACCAGCAGAATCAAGATGAGGAAGCACAGAGCAATCTAGTCATCCATTATAAAAGTTTGGTTGAAACAATCTCCCGTAAGTATGCGAAAGGGAAATCATTCCAGGAGGATATCTCCCAAGTCGGCATGATTGGTTTGTTAGGTGCCATTCGTCGATATGATGAATCTTTCGGTAAGAGCTTTGAGGCATTTGCTGTCCCTACTATAATCGGCGAAATCAAACGGTTCCTGCGTGACAAAACATGGAGTGTCCATGTGCCAAGGAGAATTAAGGAACTTGGTCCGAAAATCAGGGTGACTGTCGAGGAATTAACTACAACTCTGCATCGTTCACCAAGAATAGATGAAATAGCCGATAGTATAGGCGTGACTGAAGAAGAAGTTTTAGAGGCGATGGAAATGGGAAAAAGCTATCAAGCTTTATCCGTGGATCATTCTATTGAGGCGGATTCTGATGGCGGTACTGTCACATTGCTTGATATATTCGGGAATGTCGATGAAGGTTTTGAAAAGGTCAATCAGAGACTTGTGCTTGAAAAGGTGCTGCATGTGCTGAGTGACCGTGAAAAGATGATCATTCAACATACTTATTTAGAGAATTTAAGCCAGAAAGAAGCGGGCGATAAACTGGGGATTTCCCAAATGCATGTCTCAAGGCTCCAACGCCGCGCGATCAAAAAGCTTCAAGAAGCCATTAATGCTGAAAACTCGGAGTTAATTCAGTGATCAAAGATATTCTGAGGGGAGAAAAAATAGAAGTCCTTGTCTCTCAATCGTCTAAAAACGGGATGGTTTATTGTGGTGATGATTACTTTTTTCTTCATACGAAAGAATATTTTGTCTGTGTATTGGCAGATGGCCTGGGCAGCGGAAAAAACGCTTACGACTCCTCCCATGCCGTCATCGAGGAAGTTAAACGTAATCATGAGTTGGATGTCGAATCCCTAATGGCAGTGTGCAATCAAGTTTTGGTCAATAAGCGGGGAGCAGCCGTTTCCATTTTGAAGATTTTTTATGACAAGAATGAATTTGTATACAGTTCAGTTGGTAACATTCGCTTTTTCCTGTATAACCCAAGTGACGATAAACTCGTTTACCCTTTACCTGTTACAGGGTATTTATCAGGAAGGAAACAAAAATACAGGACGCAGAGATACAAATATGAACCAAATGCCAAATTCATTCTTCATTCAGATGGTTTGGAACTTAAGGGAGCTAAATCCTTTTTGAAAAGGCTGGTCCCTATCGATAAGAACGCCCAATGCATACTAGCAAGCAGTCCATTAACTGCAGATGATACAACTTTCATTTTAGGAAGCTTACTTTCGCCGTAATTCGGAGGTAAGCTTTTTTGTATGGAATTCGCAACTTCATCCCTCATTTGCTAGACTATATATATCAGATCAAAACGTTGGAGGTAGACATAATGATCGTTGTAGAAGATACATTAAAAGAGTTGATTAAACAAATATCAAATGAGCTGACTTTAAAAAATCATCAAGTCCAAAACGTCATACAGATGCTTCAAGAGGGTAATACTGTCCCCTTTATTGCACGGTATAGAAAAGAAATGACGGGTTCACTTGATGAAGTGCAGATTCGTTCCATTATGGAAAGGTGGAACTATCTAGAAAACCTTGGCCAGAGGAAAGCGGAAGTAACGCGTTCGATTGGTGAACAAGGGAAATTGACGGAAGAATTAACAAGACAAATCGAAAAAGCTACAAAACTGCAGGAAGTCGAGGATTTATACAGGCCGTTCAAACAAAAAAGGAGAACGAAAGCAACGGTCGCTAAAGAAAAGGGTCTTGAACCATTGGCTAATTGGCTTTTGGAATGTCAATTGCATGCTCGGGTTAGTGAAAAAGCTGCAGAATTCATATCGGCAGAAAAAGAAGTTTCATCTATTGAAGAGGCTATTGCGGGAGCGCAGGATATCATAGCTGAACATATTTCCGATGATGCAGAATTAAGGAAGTGGATAAGGGCTGAAATTTTCAAGGCTGGAAAAGTGGTTTCAACCGTGAAAAATGAAGAAAAGGATGAGAAAAAAATCTTCGAGATGTACTATGAATATGAGGAGCCGGTTCAAAGAATCGTGCCGCATCGGGTGTTGGCGCTGAATAGAGGTGAAAAGGAAGAGGTTTTACGAATCTCCATTCATCCTCGGACTGAAATCATCATTGGTCATCTGGAACGGAAAATCATTAAAAATAACAAATCTGAGGCCCAAGTTGTTCTTAAATCTGCGATTGAAGATGGGCTCAAACGTTTGATCATGCCTTCTGTAGAACGGGAAATCAGAAAAGAGCTGACGGAAAAAGCTGAGGATCAGGCTATCCATATTTTCTCTGAAAACCTCAGGAACCTGCTCTTGCAGCCCCCGCTTAAAGGGAAAGTGGTCCTAGCCTTAGATCCGGCATATCGGACTGGGTGTAAGTTGGCTGTCATCGATGAAACCGGAAAGGTACTCGATATCAGTGTGATCTATCCGCATCCTCCTGCTGCGAAGCTTAATGCTGCCCGTGAAAAAACGATCGAAATACTTCAGCGGTTCTCGGTTGAGATCGTGGCAATCGGCAATGGTACGGCATCGCGTGAATCAGAGCAATTCATCGCAGATATTATAAAAGAAGTGGAAGGGAATATTTCATATATAATTGTTAATGAAGCGGGTGCCAGCGTGTATTCAGCCTCGGATATAGCCCGTGAAGAGTTTCCGGATCTTCAAGTAGAACAGAGAAGTGCAGTTTCGATAGGAAGAAGGCTTCAAGATCCCCTTGCCGAACTTGTTAAAATTGACCCCCAATCCGTAGGGGTAGGGCAGTATCAACATGATGTCTCCCAGAAAAAGTTAACGGAATCCCTCACCTTTGTAGTGGAAACAGCTGTTAACCAAGTGGGAGTGAATGTCAATACCGCTTCATCGTCTCTATTACAATATGTAGCTGGTTTATCAAAATCGGTTGCTCAAAATATTGTGAAGAAAAGGGAAGAGGAAGGGAAGTTTTCAAGCAGGAAGGAATTAAAGAAAATTCCCCGGCTTGGTGCTAAAACATATGAACAATGTATAGGGTTCTTACGTATCATTAATGGAAATGAACCTTTAGATCAAACTGCGATACACCCTGAGAACTATAGTGCCGTGAATAAATTATTAAAGAAAATGGGATTTACATCTGAAGATTTAGGCAGTAACGCATTGAATGAAGAGTTAGGTAAACTGAATCCGGCTGATTTGGTCGATGAATTGGAAATTGGGGAAATTACGATTAAAGATATCATAGATGATTTGATGAAACCGGGAAGAGATCCTCGCGATGAATTATCAAAACCACTGCTTAAGCAGGATGTACTAAAAATGGAGGATCTGCAAACTGGGATGGAATTACAAGGTACAGTGAGGAATGTTGTGGACTTCGGTGCGTTTGTGGACATCGGTGTCAAACAGGATGGTCTGGTGCATATTTCTAAACTGAGCAACCGGTTTGTAAAACACCCATTGGATGTAGTTGCCGTTGGGGATGTTGTGACGGTTTGGGTCGAATTGGTTGACCCCAAAAAGCAAAGGGTATCTTTAACGATGCTCGAGCCAAAGGATCAAAACTAGCCTATGGTAAGCTCCTTCTATATTTAGAAGGGGTTTTTTTGAAGCAATGCATTTATATTTGGAGCACAGTTGGATTTATACCCTGAGACTTTCTTTCTTTTGATAAAAAAACCAACATTGATTCAACATCTTCACTTGATAATAATCCTTTTCATAAAAGGCTTTGCGGATTTGATTCTGGAACCAATTAGGCATAGCTTTTCCTCCCTTAGTTTCCTATTGTATTATTAGTCTATGTTATAATGGGTTGTCATGTTACCAAAGAAAGGGAGGGGGAAATGGATAATCGGCAATTGCAAAAACTAGTAGAAGAAATTTCGATGAAAGACTTTAAAAAGACATTTAAACATAAAGCCATTTTTAATCCGCGTCTCCGAACAACAGGAGGGCGATACTTGCTTCGTTCACACAATATAGAAATCAATAAGAAGTATCTTGATGAACGCGGTGTGGAAGAAATCGTTGGAATCATTAAGCATGAATTGTGTCATTATCATTTGCACATCGAGAAGAAGGGGTACCAGCATCGTGATGCGGACTTTAAACATTTACTCAGAATGGTGGGAGCACCAAGATTTTGCGAGCCGCTGCCATCTAACCAATTAAAGAAAAAGATGAATACTATTCAATATAAATGTGAAGACTGTCAGCAGGTATATATAAGAAGAAAACGAATCGACACGACCCGTTTCGTTTGTAGTAAATGCCGTGGATCATTGATTTACCAAGGGTTTAAGGTGTGAATAACAAAATTATAAAAAAATACAAAAGAACTCTTGACTTTAAGTTGTAACCTCTTTATAATCATAAGAGTCGACAAGATAACAACTTGTCTTAACGACAAACACTAAGGTCCTTGAGCGTGAAAGAGGAACCCAATTTTTATTATTCCGCAGTAGCTCAGTGGTAGAGCATTCGGCTGTTAACCGAACGGTCGTAGGTTCGAGTCCTACCTGCGGAGCCATTTTTTTGGGGAAGTACTCAAGAGGCTGAAGAGGCGCCCCTGCTAAGGGTGTAGGTCGCGTAAGCGGCGCGAGGGTTCAAATCCCTCCTTCTCCGCCAGTTACATATTTTATCAAGGCCCATTGGTCAAGCGGTTAAGACACCGCCCTTTCACGGCGGTAACACGGGTTC
>NZ_JBHVQU010000039.1:0-32753 GCF_042886655.1 Peribacillus sp. NPDC058002
AGGTACGAGACTCCTGCTTAGAAAAGTGAGTCCAGGGGAGACCCCACAGGCGCAAAGGCGCCGAAGAGGCTCATCGGACCGCCCGATGAAAACGAGTGCCCTTCGTTCCAATCAACGTTCAAATTGCACAAACCCCAAAAGAAACTGTAGACAAACTAAGTTTTCATCGAGTTTGTCTACAGTCTGGGCAGTCCTTTAAAAAGGCTGCTTTTTTTTGTGGTATTTGGATCTGTTGCTTTCTGGGACTAATCAGCAAAAGGAGGTGAACGTCAGGGAGAGATAGGAAAAAGAGGTCATTCGAATTAAATGGAAATGTGAATATAGGCTTGTTTTCTAATAGAATTGAAAAAATAGTTAAATTTTTCTTTAAAAGGGTAATTATATTATTATAACTGTTGTAATAGTGAAAAAGAACGTTGTTGTAACCTTTTTTGATTTTTAAAACCCTATGGATTACGGTTTTTAACCATTAGGGGATTTTGTCGAATGAATCAGCGCTTTGAAAAAAACGTTTTTTTTTCAAAAAAGAAAAAAGGAAGTAATCCTTTGTTTTCTTATGAATCCTTTACTTTAAAGGGTGAAATCAACTAAATTGACATAATAAATTGAAAGTAAATGCGAAAATTAGTTCTAAAGTATCAGGTATATAGATTTGTTTTTCGATATGATATAAAAGCTAATGGAAGGAAAATTTGGTTAATATGTAGAAAATCATATTAAAATGTAATATTACGTAATATTAATCATGTAATCATACTAATAATCACGACAAATTTGAGCAATTTGTGACAATTTTCGACGATAATAGGTCTAAAGTCCATGTGTTGTTTATGGACATAGTTATAATGTTTCTTTAAAATTAAAACGTAAATGCACTGGATTAATTTATTGATATTGTAATTAAATGTTAGTTATAGAAAGAGGTAATCGATGTGGAGTTATTTTCAAATACTTTTCAATCACTAGAAAATGCCCTTAATTATTCTAATGTAAAACAAAAAGTCATTTCACAGAACATAGCCAATTCGGATACGCCTAATTATAAAGCTAAAGAGGTCGACAAAACACAATCCTTTAAGACAGAGCTGGAATCATCACTGGATTCATATCGTACCGATGAACGACATTTCCCCTTCAAATCAGAAGGGAGTCATGCTTCTCAGATCGTGACGCAGAAAAATGTCCGATATAACAATAATGGAAATAGCGTGGACGTTGATAAGGAAATGACGGAGCTTGCTGCCAATCAGATTTATTATAATGCAGTAACCGACAGGCTTTCAGGTAAGTTTCAATCATTGCAGAATGTAATTAGAGGAGGTAAGTGATGGGAATCTTCCAAAGTATAAACATGACCGGATCCAGCCTGACGAGTCAAAGGCTAAGGATGGATGTAATCTCTGCTAATATGGCTAATACCGATACGACCAGGGCGGAATATGACGCCGAATCTAAAAAATGGAAGCCGTACACAAGAAAATCGGTTGTGCTGCAAAGTAAGGAAAACGGTTTTTCAAGTTTCTTGAACGCTGCATCCCAAAAAACGAGCGAGGTAGGGAATGGTGTGAAGGTGACTGGAATAGTTAAAGATAAAACACCTTTTGAACTGGATTATAATCCAGATCATCCTGATGCCAATGAAGATGGTTATGTTGAAATGCCAAATGTCGACCCGCTTCGGGAAATGGTTGATTTAATGAGTGTCACACGTTCATACGAAGCAAATGTGACAGTTTTAAATGCATCAAAGGGAATGATGATGAAAGCTTTGGAAATTGGAAAATAAAAGTTTGAAAGGGGATTGTTGATATGGAGGGGATTTCTCTTTCTGCAATGAACAATGCAAGCAATGTGCAGAAAAAAGATCAAAGTAAGACTAATACACCATACGAAGCACAGCAAAATTTTGCGTCGGTATTAAAAGAATCAATGAATAAAGTTAACGAAACACAAGTGGCATCTGATGACCTTACAACCAAATTGGTTAATGGAGAGGATGTTGAGCTTCACTCGGTGATGATAGCTTCACAAAAAGCCAGCATTACCATGCAGGCTACATTAGAGGTTCGGAATAAGGTTGTGGAAGCCTACCAGGAAATGATGAGAATGAGTATATAGCATTCATTTTTTAACCTCATTATATAGAGAAAAATGACCAGGGGGAAAAATCCCCCAATCATAAATTCATAGACTGACCGGGGGATTTAAATGAATGAAGTACTAGTGAATTTTAAAAACAAAATAACTGCTTATTGGACGGGCCGCAGTAAAAAACAAAAATTCATGATGATTGGTTCAGCGGCATTAATTATCATCATCATTACGGCAGTTTCAATTTTAACCACGCGTACGACGCTGGTGCCCTTATATTCCAACTTAACTCCATCGGAAACGGGTAGCATTAAAGAGAATTTAGACAGTCAAGGGATTACAAATGAAGTTTCTGAAAATGGTACGACCATAAAAGTTCCTGAAGAAAGACTTGATTCACTTAAAGTGGAACTGGCAGCTGAAGGAATTCCGGAATCAGGCAATATCGACTATTCCTTTTTTAGTCAAAGTGCTGGTATTGGAATGACTGAAAATGAATTCAATGTCATTAAACTGGACTCGATGCAAACGGAATTGTCCAGTTTAATAAAAAAGATTGATGGAGTAGAAGATGCCAGTGTAATGATCACTCTTCCTGATAAAGGAGTTTTTGTCAGTGATTCAGCTGGGGAAGCGTCAGCATCCATCGTATTGAATACGAAGCCAGGTTATAAATTTGAAGAAAGTCAAATCAATTCCCTTTATCATTTGGTTTCAAAAAGTGTTCCGAATCTCCCTACAGATAATATCGTCATAATGAACCAAGAGTTTGAGTATTTCGATCTTGAAAATGAAAATACTTCTTTCGCGTCGGCATTTGCCACCCAAAATGAAATAAAAAAGGAAATAGAACGTGATATTCAAAGACAGGTGCAAAATATGCTTGGAACGTTAATGGGGAGAGACAAAGTGATTGTTTCAGTCACGACAGACATTGATTTCACTCAAGAAAACCGGGAAGAGAATTTAGTTGAACCGGTCGATGAAGAAAATATGGCTGGAATTGAGATTTCTGCGCAAAGGATCAATGAATCGTATAGTGGGGATGCAGCAGGTGCAGGAGGCGTGCCGCAAAGTGAGGATTCCTCAGATTCATTGGGATCAAAATACGCTGAAGGTACAAACGGATCCGGTGATTATGAAAAAGTGGATGAAACGATAAATAGTGAAGTGAACCGAATCAAGAAGGAGATAGTCGAAAGCCCATATAAGGTTAAAGATTTAGGTATTCAGGTCATGGTCGAACCGCCCACCGCTGATGATCCGAATTCTTTATCTCAACAGAGTGTGGAGGATATTACACAAATCCTTGGTACGATAATACGCACGACAATCGAGAAAAAAGCTGAAGGTGAAGAACTGACGGACGAGGAGCTTAATAATAAAATTGCGATTTCCGTTCAACCGTTTAACGGAAAAATGACGTTGCAAAAAGGTGAAACGAATCCTTCGTTACCAATCTGGGCATACATCGTAGGCGGAGTGCTAATACTTGCCATTATCATTCTCTTAATCTTGTTCCTCAGATCCCGAAAGCAAGCTGAAATGGAAGAGGAGTACGTGGTTGAAGAGGAAGAAGTCGTATTCGATGTTCCGGATTTGAACGAAGAGAAGGAAACGGAAGCATCTTTAAAAAGAAAACAACTGGAAAAGCTTGCAAAAGAAAAGCCGGATGAATTTGCAAAATTATTAAGAAGCTGGATAGCGGAAGACTAGGAGGCTTTTGAAAGTGACAGATAGAAAAAAAAAGGCCGGATTGACTGGCAAACAGAAAGCTGCCATCCTCCTTATTTCCTTAGGCCCGGATGTTTCTGCATCCGTATATAAGCATCTTTCTGAAGAGGAAATTGAGAGATTGACCCTTGAAATTTCGGGAGTGAGAAAAGTGGACTCCCATGATAAAGAAGAAATTCTGGAAGAATTCCATAATATTGCTTTAGCACAGGATTACATCTCGCAGGGCGGGATAGGATATGCGAAGCAGGTACTTGAAAAGGCATTAGGTACTGATCAGGCAACCGCCATCATTAACCGTTTAACATCATCCTTGCAGGTTCGGCCATTCGACTTTGCACGAAAGGCAGACCCTGGACAGATCCTGAACTTCATCCAGAACGAGCATCCGCAGACCATTGCATTGATCCTGTCATATCTTGATCCCACACAGGCTGGACAAATATTGTCTGAACTTCCGCAAGAGGTGCAGGCAGATATTGCAAGAAGGATTGCTTTAATGGATAGCACTTCTCCGGAAATCATCAATGAAGTGGAGCAAATACTCGAAAGGAAACTTTCTGCGACTGTAACCCAAGATTATACACAGACAGGTGGAGTCGAAGCTGTTGTAGATGTGCTGAATGGTGTGGACCGCTCAACGGAAAGAACGATTTTGGATGCACTTGAGATCCAAGATCCGGAGCTTGCAGAGGAAATCAAGAAACGAATGTTTGTTTTTGAAGATATCGTGACCCTTGATGGCAGAGCGATTCAGCGAGTAGTCAGGGAATCTGATAACGAAGATCTTAAACTTTCTCTTAAAGTGGCTAGTGATGAAGTGAAGGAAATCGTTTTCCGAAACATGTCGAATCGTATGGTTGAAACCTTCCAGGAAGAAATGGAATATATGGGGCCAGTTCGATTGCGTGATGTAGAAGAAGCACAATCAAGAATTGTTGCCGTCATTAGACGACTGGAAGAAACTGGGGATATCGTGATTGCCCGCGGCGGAGGGGATGATATCATTGTCTAGGATTATCAAATCCCAGCAGGCTAACCAGGAGAAAAGCAAAAAGATCGTAATAAAAGTTCGCCCTTTCGACTTTCTTCAAAATGATGATGCAGATGAGCGGAAAAAACTTCATTATATTCAACCTGATGAATTGCTCAATGATGCTAAACAGGAAGCGGAAACGTTATTGCGCGAAGCTAAACAAAAAGCCCAAGCAATTGCTGCTGAAATCCAGCAAGACAGAGAACAATGGGAGAATCAAGAAAAATCAATGTTTATTGAACAAGCTCAAAAAGAAGGGTATCAGCAGGGGGTCGAAGATGGGATCCAAAAGGGTTATAACGAGATTGCAGCGGAAATAGCCTTCGCAAAAGAAGTGGTGGAGTCCTCTAAAAAAGATTATCGGCACAAAATCGAATCATCTGAAACCGTTATTTTGAATCTTGCCCTGAAGGTGGCAGAGAAAATTATCGGGCAACAGCTTGAAAAAGATGAAGAGTCTTTTTTATCCATCGTCAAAAGAGCCATCAAAGAGGTAAGGGATTACCGTGAAGTGCAATTGCATACCCATCCGATCCAATATCAATCGATTCTTTCTCACAAAGATGAGTTGATGGCAATCTTTCCGAAAGATACTGAGTTGTATATCTTTCCTGATGATGAGCTTGAAGTAGGCAGCTGTATCATCGAATCAGAAAACGGAAGGATGGACGCCAGTGTCGACAGCCAGCTGCAGGAAATAAAAGTGAAACTAACTGAATTGCTGGAAGGGGAGTAAAGATGAAAACTAGAGACCTATTGCCCTTAGTTGATGAAGTTGATCCATTCAAACACTATGGACGGGTCAAACGTGTTGTGGGGTTAATGATAGAATCCCAAGGCCCTGAAAGCTCTGTAGGTGATGTTTGTTATATCTATACGGGTATACAAAAAAAGAAAAATCGAATTTTAGCTGAAGTTGTCGGTTTCCGTGATGAAATGGTTATTTTAATGCCATTTACAGCAGTTAGTGACATTGCACCGGGTTGTATCGTGGAAGGGAGAGGAAGGAGCCTTGAGATAAAGGTGGGAAGCGGGCTAATTGGCAAAGTAGTCGATCCATTGGGACATCCCATTGATGACTCAATGCTTCCAAAAGGTCTCGCGACAATTTCTGTGGATCAAGATCCGCCGAATCCGATGAAACGCCCCCCCATTAATGAACCGATAGATGTAGGAGTTCGGGTGATTGATAGTTTATTAACAGTTGGAAAAGGACAGCGTGTTGGTATCTTTGCAGGGAGCGGCGTCGGGAAAAGCACGTTGCTTGGTATGGTGGCAAGGAATACGACGGCTGACTTAAACGTAATCGGTCTTATTGGTGAACGTGGCCGTGAAGTTCGAGAATTCATTGAGAAAGATCTTGGACCAGAAGGGCTGGCACGATCAATCGTTGTAGTGGCCACATCTGACCAGCCAGCGTTGATGAGGATAAAGGGGGCTTTGACGGCAACTGCCATTGCGGAATATTTTCGTGATAAGGGATTGAATGTGATGCTGATGATGGATTCGGTTACGAGGGTTGCGATGGCCCAGAGGGAAATTGGGCTTGCTATCGGGGAACCGCCGACGACCAAAGGATATACGCCATCCGTTTTTGCCATCCTTCCAAGGTTACTCGAAAGAACGGGAACAAATCAGTTGGGGACCATAACAGCTTTTTATACGGTACTAGTCGACGGTGATGATATGAATGAACCGATTGCTGATGCAGTCAGGGGAATATTGGATGGTCACTTCATACTAGACCGTAACTTGGCCAATAAAGGACAGTTTCCAGCGCTCAATGTATTAAAGAGCATTAGTCGTGTCATGAACAATATTGTTGGTGACAAGCATAAAAACGCTGCAGAAAAATTTCGGGCAAGTTTATCAACCTATATGGAGTCGGAAGATTTGATTAATATAGGGGCTTATAAGAGGGGTTCTTCCAAACAAATTGATAACTCGATTACACGCTATCCGGAAATCATTTCATTTTTGAAACAAGGAACCCATGAAAAAGCTTCCAAAGATAATAGTATCAACGCCCTTGTCGAATTGATGGAGAAAGGTGATTAATAATGATTTATCAATATAAATTCGAGAAGATCCTGACCATCAAAGAAAAAGAAAAGTCCGATGCACTAGCTAAATATAATGCTGCTTTAAAAAAATTTGAAGAAGTGGCAGAAAAGTTATATAAGCTTTTAAAGAAAAAAGAAGAGTTGCTTGAGTTTCAACAGGAAAAGCTGCGAAATGGATTGTCCGTTCAGGAAATTCGTCATCATCAGTTATTTATGGACAACTTGGAAAAACTCTTAGGCCACTGTCAACAGGAAGTCATTGAAGCACGATACAAGATGAATAATCAACGGGATATATTAATGGAAAGAAATATCGAGGTTAAAAAGTACGAAAAAATGAAAGAAAATGGTTTTCTTAAATTCCTCGATGTCATTAAAGAAGCTGAGAACAAACAAATGGATGAAATATCTATCCGGCAATTCTTAAGCAAAGGCGTAAGGTGATGGAATGCGTAAAAAAAGTGAATCTAATGGATCGGAAGAATTGGAAGAAAGAAAGATAAGTAAGTTTCAATGGTTTCTTGTCATCTTCATTCCATTAATCTTTGCGGTAACTGTAGCGTTGATCGTTTTTACAGTTGCAGGGGTGAATGTAGTGGAAAAGGCAAAGGAAATGACTTCGAAAATACCTTTCATTGAATCGGATCAAAAGGATGAAGAGAAGGGGAAACCTGCCAAGAATGATGAGAAAGTTTCCATGAAACTCGAAAAATTAGAAACCGAGATTGAAAACAAGGAAAAAGAGATAGAAAAGCTTGAGGGCATCATTGATTCACGTGACAAGGCCATTGCAAAGGCAGAAGCGGAAAAACAGCAGCTTCAAACAGAAAAGAATCAACTTAGGGATAGTCAGAATAATAGTAAACAAGCGTTTAAAGATATAATCCGCACTTATGAAACGATGGCTCCCAAGAAGGCTGCACCTATCATTATGGAAATGAATGATGAAGATGCTGTGGAGATTCTCTCAAGTATGAAAGCTGCCACTTTAGCTAAGGTTTTGGAGCAAATGACAACGGCTGATGCTGCAAGGTTAACGAAGAAACTAACGGAACAAAGTTCTTAGGTGGAAAGAGTGAGGAGGTGAATATATGAATTCAGCAATTAATTCTTTACTTCCCTTGGCATCATTAGGTCTAAAGGTACCAGTTAAGCCAAATCAGCAAACTGATTCAGGGTTTGGTTCAGCCCTACAATCAGCCATTGGGACAGAACCTCCCATTCCATCGGATATAGGCGCCATTACTGAAGGACGAATGTCTGTAATAAAGGATTTACTTGGTTTTTTGAAACTTGAAAGGCTATGTGAAACAGGGGAAGAGAGAGTTGTCGAAGCCCCTTCTGTAAACCAGCAAGACAACGACCTTATTTTACAGGTCCTAAAAAATGTAGCCGGAAATGATGAGGGTGCTCTTGATGATTTCCTTGGGAGCATCGAGGATCTCGATTTAGAACAAGAAGTGGACGACGACTTCAGCCTGACTCCACAAAGTTTGTTATCAGCCAATGTCATGGATCTGTATACCATCCTGAAAAAAATTACTGTTTTAAGCGAAGAAAAATGGAATGACCCCTCATTATCCGGTGTGGTGAATCTTTTGAAACTGGTGAAAACTCATGATCTTCTCTCGGAAAATAAGGATATGACCCAAGATGAAGCGGCCATCCAGAAACAATTGAAACACCTGCTTGAAGGGTTGACGGGAAAGTTGGAGAAATGGCTGTCCAATCAGTCAAAAGCAGAACCTGATCAATCCAACGCTCTGGGGAAAGGGCAAACTCATACAATAGAAACATTGAAAAGTGCATTCTCGCAATTATCCGGGAGCGACAAGGTAAATAAAGATGGGACAGTCAGCAGCGGTGTGACTTTGCAAAGTTCGGATAGTGGTAAACATCAAGGGACTGGTATGCCTTTTCTCATGACAAAACTAGAGCAATTCGTCTTGGCAGTTCCTAAGGGTGAGCAAACTGTCAGTCAAGAGGAGTTTATTAAACAATTTGAAAATATTTTGAGTAAGGCGAACTTTAACGGAACCAACGGTGTAAATAAACTTTTAATCAGATTGACTCCTGAACATTTAGGGTCCTTAAGAATCGAGTTGATTCAAAAGGATGGTATGCTGTCAGCCAAGATTATGGCTTCTACTGCTCAGGCCAAAGATATGCTGGAGAATCAGATTCATGGCTTAAAACAAGCCTTTAGCGGACAAAACATTCAAATTGAAAGAATTGAAATATCACAGGCCTTCAATGCTTTTAACTCTGAGAAATTCAGCCATAAAGATGCGGATGAACATAATGAACAACAGGAGAGTAAGGAAGAAAGCAATGAGGAAACGGAAAGCGAGTTTACGGGATCCCTTGCCGATGCTCTGTTAAATCTTGAAGTGTAGGTGAAAAAATGACGACCATCGATACGTCACTATTATTATCAAATTCTCAAACTGAAAACAGAAAAACCGGGGATGCATTGGGAAAGGATGATTTCTTGAAATTGTTGCTTACCCAGCTTCAAAATCAAGATCCGTCAAGTCCGATGGACAATACGGAATTCATCGCCCAAATGGCCACCTTTTCTTCCCTGGAACAGATGATGAATATGGGAGCCCAAATGGAAGAAATAATCGGGATCAATCAACAAAATAGTTTAATGAACTATAACTCTTTTGTCGGTAAGGAAGTCACTTGGCACAAATTGGATGAAGGCGATGATAAGCTTGCGATAGAAGAAGGGACAGGCATCGTAAAATCGATCCAATATAAGGGTGATGGCGTTTATTTTCTTTTAGAAGATGGCACAAAGCTTGAACCCGCAAATATTTCAGCAATGAAACAACCAAGTTCCACGTCGAATAGTTTGACGGCGGCAAGTGAATTAATAGGCAAGCGTGTTTCCTGGATGGACGATAAAAATGGTGAGTCGTCTGCTGTCGTAATTTCGGTATCCATGAGTAATGGCAAGCTGGAAATTGAAGTGGATGATGAAAACAACACCAAGTTAACATCAGAGCAATTGATGAAGATCGCTAAAGCTTAAGGGATGGAAATATCAATGAACTTGGTTTTCAAGCAAATTCCGCTCAGCTTTTGCCACAAACAAAATTACCGTTAAGGCAAAGGCGGATAATCCAAAGCGACTTACGACAGTTTTTTCAAATTGCTGTCTCCACAAATGAAAAATTGAGCATTAGTAATCATGCTCAATTGCGGATGAGTCATCGGAATTTAGAAATAGCACCAAAAACCTGGAACAAAATAGCTGATAAAGCCAATTAGGCCAAAAAGATGGGTGTAACCGAATTTCTTATCATTATTGATAATGAGGCACTCATAGTAAGCACAAAAAACAACAAGGTCATTACGGTCATGAACAGGGATGTAGCAACATCACCAATCTTCACGAACATCAATGGAACCATAGTTTTAATAAATAGGCTGGACCTGGAATAGGAAGCCTGGACTGTGGAATGACGGAAGCAGTCGATAAATGAAAGGGGAGCTTTCACATGCTTCGTTCAATGTATTCGGGAATAAGCGGATTAAAAAACTTACAAACAAAATTGGATGTAATCGGTAATAACGTCGCCAATGTCAATACATATGGTTTCAAAAAAAGCCGTGTGACATTCAGCGATGCGATGAACCAAACGGTATCTGGTGCAAGTGCAGCAACAGCCAATAAAGGCGGAACCAATTCTAAACAAATTGGATTGGGCTCCACGATAGCTACAATCGATACGATCCATACACAGTCAAGCCTGCAAACCACCGGCCGCGATCTTGATTTAGGAATATCTGGTGATGGCTATTTTGTCGTCAAGCAAGGCGATTCTCTTTCATATACACGTGCAGGAAACTTTTATCTGGATGATAACGGTACACTTGTCAACGCGAATGGGTTGAAAGTACAGGCTTACAAGGTTGATGAAAACGGTAAACGATCAAAAACGATTGGCGACGTGGCTGTTAACGTCAATGCGATTTTACCTGCTATTGCCACTACTAAAATATCAGTAAGTGGAAATCTAGCTGCTGACGCAATTGATGGCACCGTATTTAGCCAGCAAATGAAAGTTGTGGATGAAAACGGAAAAGAACAAACGGCTACTATCTATTTTCAAAAAAACGGTGTTGATAAATGGGAGCTTTTTGATGAAGAACCTGCTGCTTTGGGGGATACATCAACAACTAAACCAAAACCGTTCACTTCGGTGAAATTCGATGCAAATGGTCAGATAGTGGCAGCCGATAAAACCCAGGCAGGTCAAACCATTAACATTTCAAGCGGCAAAGAGGATGACTCGGATACAACAGTTGATGAAAGCGTGCAAAAAGTTAAGTTGGATTTTGATTTCTCGAACCTTACTCAAGTTAAAGGTTCCACTACAGCTCTTGTCAATCCAGATGGTAATAAAGAAGGAAAACTGGAAAGCTTCAATATTGGCGCATCAGGGGAAATAAATGGCGTTTATTCCAACGGTCTGATAACAACCTTAGGCCAACTGGCCGTCGCCAAGTTCTCCAATGCATCAGGCTTGACGAAAACGGGTGGTAACACTTTTCAGGAATCAATCAATTCAGGTACGGCAAACATCAATATCGCAGGTGAGGGGCGTGGTGTGATTGCATCAGGTTCATTGGAAATGTCCAATGTGGATTTATCCGAAGAGTTTACTGAAATGATCGTTGCACAACGTGGTTTCCAGTCGAATTCCAGAATCATCACGACGTCGGATGAAATTTTACAGGAATTAGTTAACTTAAAACGATAAGTTAAGGGAGGGAGGAGCCAGGTGCTTTTGCTCTGGCTCCTAAATATCATTATCAAAGTCACAAGGCTCAATGGAAAATGCTTTCATATCAATGCATTGTACATAGACACAGTCGAGTCATTGCCAGATACGACCATTACTTTTACAAATGGTAAGAAAATCGTTGTGCTAGAGAAGGAAGAGGAACTGGTTGGAGCTATTATACAATTTTACCGTACCGTCAATATTCTCGGTTTTCGTAAGGATGTGGAGGAAAGTTCATGAAAAAAAAACTAATGACTATTATGTTGATTATACTCGTGGCTATAACGCTTGTAGGTGTCATAGCGGTCGTGGTTGTGACAAAGTTATCTGATCCCACATCTGCTGAAGGTAAACCTAGCATTGACGAAATTGTCAAATCATCAGT
Organism: Peribacillus sp. NPDC058002; assembly: GCF_042886655.1. Classification (NCBI taxonomy): domain Bacteria; kingdom Bacillati; phylum Bacillota; class Bacilli; order Caryophanales; family Bacillaceae; genus Peribacillus; species Peribacillus sp. NPDC058002. Next base: position 12,109 of record NZ_JBHVQU010000039.1, read on the forward strand.
TGAGATTCCTGAAATCACTACGAATCTTGCCGGCAATGATTATATCAAAATCTCTTTTATGGTCCAAACAGAAAGCAAAAAAGCGAAAGAAGAGTTGGAAAAAAGAAATTTTCAAGTGAAAAATATAATTATAACCGAACTATCCGAAATGAAAGCGGAAGAGTTAACCGGTAAAAAAGGCAAGGAAAAGCTTCAAGAAACTTTGAAGACCAGAATGAATGAATTAATGGAAGAAGGAAAAGTTGAAAAGGTTTATATTACTTCCTCGATTCTGCAATAAGAACATCCTTGCTTCATTAAATAAGAAGGGGAAGCTTTGGAGGTGAGTGTTAATGTCCGGGGAAATATTATCGCAAAATGAAATAGATGCTCTGTTATCGGCCATTTCCACAGGTGAAATGGATGCAGATGATTTAAAAAAAGAAGAAGTAGAAAAAAGAGTGAAAGTTTACGACTTTAAAAGGGCGCTTCGGTTTTCAAAGGACCAAATCCGCAGTTTGACCAGAATACACGAGAACTTTGCGAGGCTGCTGACCACATACTTTTCTGCTCAACTTAGAACATATGTCCAAATATCCGTTGCTTCGGCAGATCAAATACCATATGAAGAGTTTATCCGATCAGTTCCAAAAATGACTATCATGAATGTTTTTGAGGTACCGCCCTTGGATGGCCGAATTATTATTGAGGTCAACCCGAATATCGCCTATTCCATGATGGATCGTGTTTTGGGCGGGCGGGGCATAAGCGTGAATAAGGTAGATAGTTTAACCGAAATAGAAACGAAAATCATGTCGAATTTATTCGAGAAGGCTTTTGAAAATTTACAGGAGGCTTGGGGAACGATTGTTGAAATCGAACCGGTAATGACAGAGTTCGAGGTGAATCCACAATTTCTGCAACTGGTTTCACCCAACGATACTGTTGTGGTCATTTCCTTGAATACACAAATCGGCGAAACGAGCGGAATGATTAATGTTTGCATCCCTCACGTCGTATTGGAACCGATCATACCAAAGTTATCCGCTCATTATTGGATGGAAAATTCCCAAAAGGAAAAAATCCCAGAGGAAATCATGATTTTGGAAAAGCGTATCCGAAACGCAGATCTTCCCATTATTTCCGAACTTGGTTCTACGGATATCACCATTCAGGACTTTTTGCTGCTTGATGTTGGCGATGTCATCGATTTGAATAAGGCAATCGATGAACCTTTGACGATTACAATTGGGGGGATTCCAAAATTCAGTGGGCAGCCAGGAAAAGTAGGAAAAAAACATGCTATCCAGATTCTTGATATTTTGAAAGGGGGAGACGAAGATGGTAAGTGATGGAATGCTTTCACAAGACGAGATAGATGCCCTTTTAAAAGGTACAAGTGATATAGAGGATGAGGTGTTCCCTCTCTCGATTGACGATTATTTATCAATGATGGAACTCGACGCCCTCGGTGAAATTGGTAATATCTCCTTCGGAAGTTCGGCCACTGCCCTATCCACTTTATTGAATCAGAAAGTGGATATCACCACCCCGACGGTTTCTTTAATTGAAAGGGGACAGATCGCGGAAGAATTCCCGCATCCGTATGTAGCGATTCAAGTGCAATATACAGAAGGTTTTTCAGGTATAAATATGCTGGTCATCAAGCAGAGCGATGCTGCTATCATTGCGGATTTGATGCTTGGAGGAGATGGGGAGAATCCTTCTGACCTGCTTGGGGAAATTCAATTGAGCGCTGTTCAGGAAGCAATGAACCAAATGATGGGTTCTGCTGCGACATCCATGTCGACCATTTTCAGTAAAAAAGTGGATATTTCTCCACCTAGCATAGACTTACTTAATTTTTTAAATGGTGTAGGTGAAAATGCGATACCTGACGAGGATTTATTTGCAAAAATCTCATTCCGCCTCCGTGTCGGAAACTTAATTGACTCCAGTATTATGCAATTGTTGCCGTTAGAGTTTGCTAAAGGGTTAGTTTCTGAATTATTAAATGGGACGAGCGAAAGCCAGCCTACCGATATTAAAACGCAACAAGTACTAAGTGATCCAGTAATAAACATTCCAAATCAGGAGCCTGCATCCTTCCAGGACACCAGGCCAGATCGATCGGCAAACGAAATTTATGGACAAGGCGGTCACCGAACCCAACCTGCGAACCAAATGCCGAATGTTCCGCAACATTTTGGAGTTTCATCCGTACCAACAGGACAGCCGGTAAATGTTCAGCCTGCCAGTTTCACTAGTTTTCAGCCTTATCAGCTTCAGGAGTCTGAAACGAAAAACCTCAGCATGCTGATGGATATCCCTTTGCAAGTAACTGTGGAGCTTGGAAGAACGAAACGCTCCGTAAAGGATATTTTGGATCTGTCCTCCGGATCGATCATTGAATTGGATAAATTAGCAGGAGAGCCAGTGGATATCCTGGTAAACAGCCGCTTGATAGCAAAAGGTGAGGTAGTGGTGATTGATGAAAACTTCGGGGTACGTGTTACGGATATCATGAGTCAAAGTGAACGATTAAATAATATAAGATAATTTGGGGGACGAGAATAATGGCTAATAGAATTTTAATTGTGGACGATGCAGCATTTATGAGAATGATGATAAAGGATATCCTTTCTAAAAATGGTTTTGAAATAGTCGGGGAAGCAGCAGATGGCGCCCAAGCAGTGGAAAAATATAAAGAAACCCATCCGGATCTTGTAACGATGGATATTACCATGCCTGAAATGGACGGGATTACGGCGTTAAAGGAAATTAAAAAGGTACACCCTCAAGCCAAGGTCATTATGTGTTCTGCGATGGGGCAGCAAGCCATGGTCATTGATGCGATCCAGGCGGGGGCAAAAGACTTCATCGTGAAGCCATTCCAGGCAGACCGGGTATTGGAAGCCATAAATAAAGCATTAAGTTAAGAGGGTGTCTTCATATTGTTTTTAATAAAAAAATGGCTTCAGGTCTCACTGTTGATAGCAGTATTCTTCTCTGGGGCCATACAGGCCCATGCGGAAGACCCTGGTAAAACAGTGAAGGATGTTTATGAGCAGCCAGATGATTTAAAGGTGGATAAAGATGAATCAATAGACTCGAAATCTACCGGACAGGCTTCTAATCCTGATAAAGTGGGGATAACCGTTTGGGAGTTTCTGAGGATGATATTTGCTACTATTTTTGTTGTGGCCCTTCTATATATCCTATTGAAATTCATCAATAAAAAAAATAAATCGTATCAAAAGGCAAATTCAGTGGAGAATTTAGGCGGTACGGGCCTTGGGGCAAATCGTTCAGTCCAGCTTGTTAAAGTAGGCGGGCGAATATTGGTGATCGGGGTTGGCGAAAACATTCAGCTCTTGAAAGAAATAGATGATCCCGAGGAATATGAACAGCTTTTGAAAGATCACAACGATAAGATCGATCAAATGATCCAGCCTGGGGAATTTGCCATGAAGTTGAAAAATAAGTGGTTGAAGAAAAGCGAATCCGGAACTGCCAGTTTCTCTGCAGAGTTCAAAAATCAACTTGATCAAATGTCCGATAGCAGGAAAAGGCTGTTAAATGAGCTTGGTAGGAAAGGAAGAGACAATGAATGAATGAGTTCATGGAGTTTTTTAATAACAGTGATCCCACTAATGTCTCTACTTCCGTAAAACTTGTTCTCCTAATGACTGTCTTATCGCTGGCACCAAGCATATTGATCTTGATGACCTGTTTTACAAGAATCATCATTGTCCTGAGCTTTGTGAGAACATCGCTAGCTACCCAGCAGATGCCGCCGAACCAGGTACTGGTCGGCCTGGCACTTTTCATGACATTCTTCATAATGGCACCGACTTTTCAGGAAGTGAATGAAAAGGCATTAACCCCGTTATTTAATGAAGAGATAGATTTAGAAGAGGCATATGTTCAGGCCTCGATACCATTTAAGGAATTCATGAGTGCCCATACAAGGCAAAAGGATCTGGCGTTATTCTTGGAGTATGCCAAGGTGGATAAGCCGGAAACGATACAGGACATACCCATGACTGCCTTTGTACCAGCTTTTGCTATCAGTGAAATCAAAACGGCTTTTCAAATAGGATTTATGATTTTCATACCATTTTTGGTTATCGATATGGTCGTTGCCAGTGTCCTGATGTCGATGGGGATGATGATGCTGCCGCCAGTCATGATTTCCCTGCCATTTAAAATCCTCCTTTTCATTCTTGTTGACGGATGGTATTTAGTAGTGAAGTCTTTATTACAGAGTTTTTAAGCAGGTGAGAAAAAATGAGTGCAGATTTTGTTATTGATATAGCAGAAAAAGGAATTTATATGGTATTGATTATCGCTGGCCCATTGATGGTCATCGCTCTTATAGTAGGACTACTAGTAAGCATCTTTCAGGCGACTACACAGATTCAGGAACAAACCTTGGCATTTGTTCCAAAAATCGTGGCAGTCTTATTGGGACTCATTTTATTGGCTCCATGGATGCTGAGCCACCTATTATCATACGCAAATGAAATATTCGGTAATTTGAATCGATTTGTAGGGTAGGACATGGAGGAACTATTTCCGCACTTTCCCGCCTTTTTATTAATTGTGGTACGGGTCACTACGTTTTTCGTGGCCATGCCGATTTTTTCTTACCGTTCAATACCGGTACAACATCGGGTAGGGCTTGGAATCTTCCTTGCCTGGATCATGTACTATACCATTGATGCCCCGGTTCTGGTATTGGATGTCACATTTTATTTATTGATCATGAAGGAAGCGCTGGTTGGGCTTTTCATCGGGTTTGCCGCTTATATGATTTTATCGGCCGTGCAAATCGCTGGAGGATTGATTGATTTTCAAATGGGTTTTTCAATTGCGAATGTCATCGATCCCCAAACGGGGGCACAAAGCCCGCTGATGGGACAATACCTTTATACAATCGCTTTATTATTCCTATTGAGTACGAACGGCCACCATTTGCTTTTGGATGGAATTTTTTATAGTTACCAGTTCATCCCGATTGACCAATTATTTGTACCATTCGGAGATCATACACTGATAGAATATTTGGCCAAAGCTTTCAGCAGAGCTTTCATGATTGCTTTTCAAATGTCCATACCTGTAGTGGGAAGTATTTTCTTAGTGGATGTCACGTTAGGGATCCTTGCCAGGACGGTCCCTCAATTAAATGTGTTCGTTGTCGGGATCCCAGTGAAAATCATTGCCGGCTTAGCGGTTATCATACTGGTAATGGGGATGATGATGACAGTTGTAACACAACTCTTCAATTTTTTGCTTTTGACCATGCGTCAACTAATGCAGTTGATAGGAGGCGTTTGATATGGAGTGGCTTCAGCTGGATTTACAGTTTTTCGCTGGAGAGAAGACCGAAAAGGCGACTCCCAAAAAACGTCAGGATTCGAAGAAAAAAGGTCAGGTGGCAAAGAGTCAGGATGTAAATACCTCTGTGAATTTAATTGCAGTGTTTTCTGTGCTATTGCTTATGGGACCATACATGTATAATCATCTGCTCGGTCTCATGAAAGAATATCTGCAACATTTTACCTTGACTGGATTCAGTGAGGAGAATATGCAAATTATCATGATTGAGGTTTTAAAGGAGATGGGCCTTATCCTGGGACCCGTTTTCGCAGCAGCGATAGTGGCTGGGATATTGGCTAATGTCATGCAAATCGGTTTTTTGTTTTCGACTGAATCCATTCAGTTCAAACTGGATAAATTGGATCCCATTAAGGGATTCAAACGTATTTTTTCAATGAGGGCCATCGTTGAATTATTGAAATCCATCCTTAAAATATCATTTGTTGGTTTTGTTGCCTTTTATGTACTATGGCAGCGCATGGACGAGATTATGATTTTATCACAGATTTCTGTGGAAGAAGCGATGGCAACATTGGCGGATATTACGATTAAAGTAGGGTTTTATGCTGCCGTGGCTTTATTGTTCATTGCTCTATTAGACTATTTGTACCAAAAATATGACTTTGAAAAAAACATCCGGATGTCCAAACAGGATATTAAGGATGAGTATAAAAATTCCGAAGGGGACCCGCTCATCAAATCCAAGATAAAGCAAAAGCAAAGGCAGATGGCCGCGCAAAGAATGATGCAGGAAATTCCCAATGCGGATGTCGTCATCACTAACCCGACGCATTTTGCTATTGCTTTAAAATATGATGAAGAAAAAGCTGAGGCTCCGTACGTAGTGGCAAAAGGCGTTGATTTTGTTGCTCAGAAAATTAAATTCATTGCTAAAGAAAACGATGTGGCCATGGTGGAAAATCGGCCTTTGGCCAGGTCATTATATGATCAGGCTGAGTTAGGCCGGGCGATACCTGAAGAGTTCTTTAAGGCGGTCGCTGAAATACTGGCCTTTGTATATAAAACCAAAGGTAAACTGTAAAGAAGTAATAGGGTAACCCGCTAGTTAGGAGAGAAAAACATGCGAGCAAGAGATTTAGTTGTTATATCAAGCGTCATCATGATCGTTACCATGTTGGTCATTCCATTGCCAACATGGTTGTTAAGTATTTTACTCCTTTTAAATATCTCTCTTGCGTTGCTGGTTCTATTGACTACGATGAATATGAAAGAACCTCTCGAATTTTCAATCTTTCCTTCCTTGCTCCTTTTACTGACATTGTTCAGGCTGGGGTTGAATGTTTCGACGACTCGTGCCATTTTGACCTATGGTGATGCTGGAGGAGTTGTAGAAACCTTTGGGTCGTTTGTAGTCGGCGGTAACGTGCTTGTAGGATTAGTTGTATTCATCATTTTGGTCATCATCAATTTCATCGTCATCACCAAAGGCTCCGAACGGGTCTCGGAGGTAGCGGCAAGGTTTACGCTGGACGCGATGCCAGGGAAACAGATGGCCATAGATGCAGATTTGAATGCTGGGATGATCTCCGAAAACGAAGCACGTGGCAGAAGGGAAAAGATCAGTAACGAAGCAGACTTTTATGGATCCATGGATGGAGCGAGTAAGTTTGTTAAAGGGGATGCCATAGCGGGCATCATCATTGTCATCATAAACTTGATTTTCGGTATGATTATCGGCGTCATGCAATTGGACATGAGCTTTGGAGAAGCAGCCGTCCATTTTTCCATGTTATCGGTTGGTGACGGTATCGTGAGTCAGGTACCTGCTTTATTGATTTCTACAGCTACGGGTATTGTCGTAACCCGGGCAGCCTCGAATGGAAACCTCGGAGCGGATATTGTTGAACAGTTATTCCAATTTCCCAAAATGCTTTACCTGACAGCTGCAACCATTTTCCTTTTAGGTTTATTCACTCCCATTTCCGACCTATTCACGATTCCGATCGCTGCTTTATTAGTCGTTGGAGGGTATACAATTTCAAGAATACCAAAGCAGGACGAAAGTGAAATACAAGAAATGGAAGAAGTGTTGGAAACCGATGAAATGAAAAGTCCAGAAAGCGTTGTTAACCTTTTAAGTGTCGACCCGATCGAATTTGAGTTTGGATATGGATTGATTCCGCTTGCGGATGCCAATCAAGGGGGAGACCTGCTGGACAGGGTCGTCATGATCCGCAGGCAGCTTGCAATTGAATTGGGACTCGTGATCCCTGTCGTCAGAATACGTGACAACATTCAGTTGAATCCCAATGAATATCGGCTGAAGATTAAAGGAAGCGTCATGGCCAAGGGGGAATTGCTCCTAAATCATTTCTTGGCCATGAGTCCAGGGATGGAGGATGATTCAATGGAAGGAATCGATACGATAGAACCGTCTTTCGGTTTACCGGCCAAGTGGATCACGGATGATATGAAAGAACATGCTGAGATGTTGGGTTATACAGTTGTGGACCCGCCAAGTGTTGTATCCACTCACTTGACGGAAGTGATAAAGGCCAATGCGCATGAATTATTGGGCAGGCAGGAAACGAAACAATTGATCGATCATCTCCACGAATCGGCACCTATACTAGTAGAGGAAGTCACTCCGAACCCCTTGTCCATAGGAGATGTACAAAAGGTATTGGCAAAATTATTGAAGGAAAAAGTTTCAATAAGGAACTTACCGATCATTTTTGAAACACTTGCTGATTATGGCAAGTTATCGACTGATACAGATTTGCTTACTGAATATGTAAGGCAGAATTTAGCCAGGCAAATCACGAATTCTTTTCTTTCGGATGAAAATAGAATTAAAGTCATAACATTATCGGGGAAAGTGGAAAAGACCATCGCGGATGGTGTACAGCAAACCGAACATGGTAATTTTTTATCATTGGATCCAACTATATCGCAATCCATATTGGAGGCAATTGCAGCCAAATTGGAAGAGCTGACCCTAATGGATCACCAACCGATCTTACTCTGTTCTCCAGCAGTAAGGATGTATGCCCGGCAATTAACTGAACGATATTTTCCTAATGTACCGATTCTTTCATACAATGAACTTGAGTCGAATGTAGAAGTACAAAGTGTAGGGATGGTGAATTTCGATTGAAGGTAAAGAAATATTTGGCACCATCAATGAACGAGGCAATGAAGCGAATAAGGGAGGAACTAGGCAGTGATGCGGTAATCTTAAGTTCAAAGGCTGTATATACTGGTGGTTTCTTAGGATTATTCAAAAAGAGGAATATTGAAGTCATTGCAGCCATAGACCCAGTGCCACAGCCTGTCCAAACCGTAACCAAACAAAAGTCGAAGAAGTTGCCATCAAAGCTGGAAGTGGCAAGTCATGCCCCTGAGCCTAATGGAGGCAATAGGGAAAGTGCTGACCTAGTAAAAGAAATCGAAGGTTTGAAAGATATGATAAAGAGTTTGCAAACCTATTCACTTGATAGAAAATATCCGGGGAAACTGCAGAAAGTCCATGAATACCTAACCGAGCAGGAAGTGGATATATCACTTCGGTGCCAAATCATGGATGAACTGCTTGAAAAATGGTTCGTTTTTAAACGGCAATCCACTGATGAAGAGGTTCAAGCTTGGTTGGAAGAAGCCATGCTCGCGATTTTGGAAAAGGTCGAAAATGGAAAAAATGGGCTGCAAAAAAAGTATATTAATATTGTTGGTCCAACAGGTGTGGGAAAGACAACGACCCTGGCAAAAATAGCTGCGGAAACCATGTTGAAGCATGATAAAAAGGTGGCTTTCATTACGACGGATACGTACAGGATCGCTGCAATAGATCAACTTAAGACATATGCCAAGATTCTAAACGTTCCCATTGAAGTCGCTTATAACCTGGAAGACTTCAAAAGAGCGGCTGAACGCTTCTCCCATTACGATAATGTTTTTATTGATACGGCAGGAAGGAATTTCCGTAACCCGCAATATGTTAAGGATCTTAATGAAATCATCCATTTTACTGATGAGATGGAAACCTATTTAGTGTTGTCATTGACTTCCAAACAAAAGGATATGGAAGATATTTACCGACAGTTTGCTAGCATACCGATTAAACAGGTGATTTTTACAAAAGCGGACGAAACCTCCACTTTCGGACCGATATTTAATTTTATACACACTCATAAATTGGGAGCGGCCTATATAACAGATGGACAGAATGTGCCAGACGATATTGAAATAGCTACATCATCACAGCTATTGAAAATGGCTATCGGGGCTAAAAAATATGAAAGATCAAGCTGAGAATTTACGAAAAAGATTGGAAGCCCGCCAAAATAAATCAATGGCCAAAACGATTGCCGTTTTAAGCGGTAAAGGTGGAGTGGGAAAATCAAACTTTACTTTGAATTTTTCCATTGCCTTATCCCAAAGAGGCAAAAAGGTACTGTTGTTCGATATGGATATCGGTATGGGGAATATTGATATTTTGATAGGTGAATACTCTCCCTGCAGTATTATTGATTTTTTTGAAAAAGATTGTAGTTTGAAGGATATCATCATGTCAGGACCGGGAAATATTTCAATCATTACAGGTGGTACAGGGTTGACGGATCTCTTTTCACTTGATGAAGATCAGTATACCCGTTTTAATGAAGAATTCAGTTTATTGTTGGCGAATTACGATTATATATTATTTGATATGGGAGCAGGCATCACTAAGGATTCCATGAAATTCCTGTTATGTGTGGATGAATTAGTCGTTATCACGACGCCTGAACCAACTTCTATCATGGATGCATACTCCGCAATGAAATATATCCATTCAGTAAATAAAGAGATTCCATTGTTCCTAGTTTGCAATCGGGTTTTCACGAGTAAGGACGGCAAGGAAACGATTAAGCGGCTCCAAAATGCACTAGTGAAATTTTTGGGACTGGCAACTGTAGCTCTAGGGTACTTGCCAGATGATAGAACCGTACCCAAATCTGTTACCAAACAAATGCCCTTTCTCCTTTTCGATTCTGAAGCCGATGTATCCAAAGCCATTTTGGACATTGCTTCAAGATATGCAAATCATTCATTTGGGGAAGAATTGACTTTGCAAAAAAGTCATTTCCTCCAAAATATGAAGAGATATTTTTTTGGAAAGTAGGTCTCCTTATATGGGTAAAGTAAAAGTGCTGATAGTGGACGATTCTGCGTTTATGAGAAAGTTAATTTCAGAGTTTTTAGCAGAAGATAGCAGGGTGGAAGTCATCGGGACTGCCAGGAATGGAAGAGATGCCATTGACAAAATAAAGGCTTTAAAACCCAATGTCGTGACTTTGGATGTGGAAATGCCGATTATGGACGGATTGGAAGCATTAAACCGGATTATGAATGAATGTCCGACCGCTGTAGTCATGTTATCAAGCACCACGAAAAAAGGAACGGAAAATACATTTGCCGCCATGAACAGTGGAGCCTTTGACTTTGTGGCTAAGCCTTCGGGAGCCATTTCATTGGATTTACATAAAATCAAGAAAGAACTCCATGAAAAAGTTATGGCTGCCAGCAGGGCAAATGTTCACAAACTAGAAAAAAATGCAAAAAATATTGAAAGAGGCCCATCCGTTTGGGGAAAATATAGTAAAATAGATTCAATGGATATGCCTAAAAGTGAAAAAGATATAAAAAAATGGTCCTATGGATATAAGAAGATAATCGTTATCGGCACATCAACAGGAGGCCCGAGAGCTCTGCAGACAGTCTTGACAGGACTCCCAGAAGAAATTGATGCGCCCATACTCATTGTCCAGCATATGCCCCCCGGATTCACAAAATCCTTGGCAACACGCCTGAATTCATTATGCAAGATTAAAGTGAAGGAAGCTGAAGAGGGAGAACTGATACAAAAAGGTATCGCCTACATCGCACCTGGAGGTTTTCACTTGAAAGTGAAGAAGGTCGGGATGAGCTGGGCAATCCTTTTGGATAAATCCGAAGTGCGTCATGGACATCGCCCGTCGGTTGATGTGCTATTTGAATCGGTAAGTGAAATGAATGATTCTGCGAAAATAGCCGTTATCATGACCGGGATGGGAAAGGACGGGTCGAGAGGGCTTTCGAATCTTAAACAAAAGGGTCCTTTAAAAGCGATAGCCGAATCACAGGAGACATCAATCGTTTTTGGTATGCCTAAAGCGGCAATCAATACCAAGTTAATAGATAGCGTAGAGGATGTAGAAGAAATAGCTAAAGCGATAATAAGCTATTGTTAACACGTGGAGGTGTGAGATTGTATGGATATGAATCAATATTTAGAGGTATTTATAGAGGAAAGTAAAGAACATCTTCAAACGTGCAGCGAACAGTTGCTGGTACTCGAAAAGAACCCGGAAGACCTCTCGATCGTAAACGAAATCTTTCGTTCCGCCCATACCTTAAAAGGGATGTCGGCAACTATGGGGTATGAGGATCTAGCCAACTTAACTCATAAAATGGAGAATGTGCTGGATGCGATTCGAAACAGCCAAATCGCCCTTTCGCCTGAATTGTTTGATGTGATATTTTTAGCGGTTGATGATTTAGAAGCAATGGTCATGTCCATTGCTGAAGGTGGAGATGGAAAAAGAAATGTGAAGGATGTTGTCCATCAGCTGGAAATGATTGAAAAAGGGGAGTCGCCCTTTTCTTCCACCAATGCAGAGATTGCAGCAGCTTCTGCCGTCCTGGAAAAGAAGGAAATGATTGCGGGAGAGTACGATGAATTTGAATGGACAGTACTTCAACAGTCAAAGGATCAAGGCTTCAACAGCTTCGAAATTTCGATAGGGTTGCGTGAGGACTGTCTTTTAAAAGCTGCCCGTGTTTTTATGGTTTTCGAAGTGCTTGAAAAGTCAGGTGAAGTAATCAAGTCCCACCCACCCGTCGAACTTTTGGAAGAAGAGCAATTCGATCAGCAATTTACGGTCACGATGGTAACAACAGAATCGGGTGAAGAGATAAAGAAAAAAATCATGAAGGTTACCGAAGTGGATCAAGTTGTTGTAAATGCACTTGATCTAGAATGCATGCGGCATGAAGCTAAATCTAACGAGGATAATGTTACTGGAATTCTAAAACAAGAGTCAAATGATGTCTTGCTTCCAACTGATAACGATGATAAGAAAAAACAGGCTCCCGTCAAGCCGGCATCAAGCAAGACCATTCGGGTGAACATTGAGCGGCTTGATATATTAATGAATTTATTCGAGGAATTAGTAATCGATAGAGGCAGACTTGATCAAATTTCCAGTGATTTGGATAATCAAGAATTGCATGAAACAGTAGAAAGAATGTCCCGTATAACAAGTGATTTACAAACAATCGTATTGAACATGCGGATGGTGCCCGTGGAAACTGTATTCAATCGTTTTCCTAAAATGGTTCGTCAATTGGCAAGGGATTTAAACAAGAAAGTCAATTTGGAAATCAACGGTGCCGAAACGGAACTTGATCGTACAGTCATTGATGAAATCGGTGATCCACTCGTCCATTTAATAAGAAACGCCATGGATCATGGAATTGAAACAACTGAAGAACGTTTAGCTAAAGGAAAGAATGAAGAAGGTAAAATCCTCTTAAAGGCATATCACAGCGGTAATCATGTTTTCATTGAAATCGAGGATGACGGCGCAGGCATTAATAAAGATCGAGTCTTGAACAAGGCCCTATCCAATGGGATATTAACTAAGGAAACTGCCGCCACCCTAACGGATAAGCAAATCTATGAATTGATTTTCGCTTCTGGTTTTTCAACAGCGGAAACCATTTCAGATGTATCGGGACGGGGTGTGGGGCTCGATGTGGTTAAAAATACTATTGAGTCCCTCGGTGGATCTGTCACGATCGATTCCAAAGAGAATGAAGGATCCATCTTCCTTATTCAACTTCCGCTTACATTGTCCATTATTTCTGTCATGCTGGTTGCAATCCAAAATGAAAAATATGCCATACCGCTTTCTTCCATTATTGAAACAGCAATAATAAAAAAAGCAGATATCATGAATGCCCATAATCAACAAGTTATTGATTACAGGGGGAAGGTCCTACCGCTTCTGTTCTTGAAAGATATATTCGAAGTTCCTATCAGTCAGGAAGAAGAAGAGTCCCTCTCTGTGGTCATTGTAAGAAAAGGTGATAAATTAGCAGGGTTAGTCGTTGATTCATTTATCGGGCAGCTGGAAATCGTTCTGAAGTCACTAGGTAATTATTTAACTAGTGCATTTGCAATTTCCGGGGCAACGATACTTGGTGATGGGCAAGTTGCTTTAATCATAGATTGCAACACATTGATTCATTGAATGATAGATAAATGGGCAGGGTAACGGGGCGTTGGTTCGACCGTGCCGATTCGTATCAAAGCTTTACAATCATCATGAGTTTTTTTAAAGGAGGGGAATAGATGTCGGAGGATATGAAAGTTATTGTATTTCAAATTAAGGATAAAGAATATGCAATTCCAGTGGATAAGGTCAGTGGTATCGAAAAGCTTCTGCATATTACAAGAGTTCCAAAGGCTGTAAAATTTGTTAAGGGAGTCATAAATTTAAGGGGTGTAATCACTCCAATTATTGATTTACGGGTTCGTTTTGGTTTCGAAGAGGTGGAATACGATGAGTCAACAAGGATTATCGTCGTCATTCTGGATGATATGGAAGTGGGGCTAATAGTGGACTCTGCCAATGATGTTTTGGATATTCCCGTGGAAAGTATCGAACCTCAGCCTGAAATTGTGGGACATTCAGCTTCAGAATATATTAGCGGAGTGGCTAAAATTGAGAAGCGACTGCTCGTCCTAATTAATTTGGAGAAGGCCTTAAGTCTAGAAATGACTGAAAATATGTTAAGAGAAGGATAATCATATGTCATTCATTGAGAAAATCAACCCTCTTCAACTCGATATTTTGAAGGAAATCGGTAATATAGGTGCAGGGAACGCAGCAACCGCGCTTTCTGCCATCCTTAATAGGAAAATTGCTATGAATGTTCCTAATGTCCGAATCGTTTCCTTTGATGAAATGATGGAAATGGCTGGCGGGGCCGATCACGTCGTTGCCAGCGTTTTCCTTAGAATGGAAGGTGATGCTTCAGGGAGTATGTTTTTTATCCTTTCGCTACCCGTAGCTGAATACTTGATTCGTAAGATGACTGGTGATGTGACCTTTTTAATAGATTCAGCACCCTATAATGAATTGGCACTCTCTTGCCTTCAGGAGTTAGGGAATATTTTAGCGGGATCCTATCTCTCTTCCCTTTCTGATTTCACCCGATTGAATATCCATCCATCCGTTCCTTCCTTGAGCATCGATATGGTAGGGGCAACGATCAGTTATGGATTATTGGAATTATCTCAAGTAAGTGACGCAGCCATCGTCATTGATACAGTACTTGAAAAAGACCAACTTTTTGATGACTCCATTAATGGTCATTTCTTTCTATTACCTGATCCCGAATTTCTTGATATCATTTTTTCCGCTTTAGGAGTATCACCTAATGACTGAATTGATAAAGGACCAGGTTGTTAAGGTTGGAATAGCGGATATGAATATAATAAAACCTCCCTATACGATTCGTACTTCCGGGTTGGGGTCGTGTGTTGGTGTCGTGATTTATGATGAAAAAAAAGAAATTGCAGGTTTGGCCCATATCATGCTGCCTGACTCTTCACTCAGTAAATCGGGACAGATCAACATTGCCAAATTTGCAGATACGGCCATTAAGGAATTAGTGCAGATCTTAGTGAAAGAAGGCGCAAGAATGCCTTTCCTAAAAGCGAAGTTGGCTGGCGGAGCGCAAATGTTTCAATTTGCCTCAGGAGGGGCTTTAATGAGGATAGGACCCCGGAATGTGGAAGCTGTCCGGAAAGAGTTATCTGACTTGCGGATTAGAATCGTTGCCGAAGACGTTGGCGGGAATAGCGGAAGAACGATCGAATTCAATTTTAATGATTGTTTGCTAAAAATTCGTACCGTTACTAAAGGAACTAAAAACATATAGGATCGGAATGGCTTTTGAAAAGCCAAAAATATGACAGGTGCACTTGCTACTGAACCATTAATGCATTTATGGCTCTAGGGGCCGTTTTGATCACAAATCATATAACAATGTTAGGAGGATGTCCAATGTCTCATCTGACCATCGAAGAAGAGCAGTTATGTTGGAAAAATTGGGTGGATTGCAGAGATCCGCTGGCCGGGGACATTTTGGTAAAGAAATACATACCTCTCGTATCGTATCATGTTCAACGTATTTCGGTAAGTCTTCCTAAAAATGTGAGCCGGGATGATATAAGGAGTTTAGGGATGATGGGGTTATTCGATGCCCTGGAGCGCTTTGATACGAAGCGCGACCTGAAGTTTGACACATATGCATCTTTTAGAATCCGTGGTGCTATTTTAGATGGATTAAGGAAAGAGGATTGGCTTCCACGGAGTGCAAGAGATAAAGCCAAGAAAATTGAATCTGCAATAGAAAGGCTGGAGCAGCAATACATGAGGAACCTTTCGCCAAATGAGATTGCCGCTGAATTGAATATCCCGGAAGATGAAGTATATGCTGCATTAAATGAGAATTTCTTTGCCAATGTACTATCAATTGATGAAAATCCCCAAGAGGACGATAAAGAAAGCGCGAATTTTCATATTAAAGATGAAAAGGCGGATTTACCTGAGGAACATGTGTTAAGGGAAGAACTGTATGTGGAATTAGCCAAAGTCATAGAAACGCTTAATGAAAAAGAACAGTTGGTTTTACAGCTTTTTTATAAGGAAGAACTAACATTAACCGAAATCGGACAAGTGATGAGCTTATCTACTTCCCGGATATCCCAAATTCACTCGAAAGCGATATATAAATTAAGAAACACGATGCAAGATCAAAAGATTTAATCATGATTTTTTTTGAAGAGGGCTTTGGAGAAAGAAGAAAGCCCCTATATGTCAACTTGAAAAAATTCTTACGGGTACCCGGATCAATAAATGTCTCGAAATCACAGAATGTTCGAACTGTACTTTTTCAAGCATAGAGAAAGTAATCAAGGAAAAACAACAGTGAAAAAAGATCCCCATCCGTATTAGGGTAACAGGATTGACTATTCCGGTTAATAGGAGGCAACATGTCAGCGTTTTTTATATTTCTGTTGTTTGTATTAAACATATTCACCATTTTCGCCATCATCGTTTTATATCTTCGCCAAAATCGTTTAAGTAAGTTGGAAAAAGACCAAAAAGCCATCATTGGGGAAATGGAACAACTTTTGTCAGGTTATTTAATGGAGATGAAAGAGGACAACGAGACATTGGTAAAGGCAGTCACCAATTCGGTGGCTATGAATCACGATCATGGACACAAAGAAAAAGAACATGGTTCAAACAAGGAAACAAAGGATGATAAAGATGAAAAACAAGAACAAAACAGTAAGTATGAAGAGGGAAATCGTGCCGCAGCTAAAATGAAGGCGATTAACGCTTATAAAATAGTGCCTGAAGAAAATGAGGCCAATGCTCTACCCGTAAAAGTCGAGGACAAATTGGAGCTTTCATCGGCAGCCACTTCCCCTCAAAACGAGGGGAAGCCGGCTGGCATGGAATTTTCGGGCATGCTGCAGGCTTCGTTAAATGAATGGTCATTGAATGAAAAAGTGGATATGTTAGCGGATCAAGGGAATTCAGTAGAGGAAATCGCCAAAAAGTTAGGTCGCGGTCAAACGGAGATAGAGCTATTACTAAAGTTTCGCGAGAATAGATAAGTTATCTCTTGATTGTACAGAGTCATTATGATATATTATGAAATGGTGTTAATACACACGCCCCGTGATTCTTGCAGATGGTGCTGTTACGACAGTTTCTGTATGAAAATGATCGGTGCGGAGGAAAAACAAAACCATTTAGGAGGAACTAAAATGTCAGTCATTTCTATGAAACAATTGCTTGAAGCTGGTGTGCATTTCGGACACCAAACACGTCGCTGGAACCCGAAAATGAAGAAATATATCTTCACTGAGCGTAACGGCATCTACATCATCGACCTTCAAAAAACAGTTAAAAAGGTTGAAGAAGCTTATAACTTCGTGAAAGAACTAGCTGCTAGCGGTGGTACTGTTCTTTTCGTCGGAACTAAAAAGCAAGCTCAAGAATCTGTTAAAGAAGAAGCTATCCGTTCTGGTATGTACTATGTGAACCAACGTTGGTTAGGTGGAACTTTAACAAACTTTGAAACAATCCAAAAACGTATCGCTCGTCTTAAAGATATCGAAAAAATGGAAGAAAACGGAACTTTCGAAGTCCTTCCTAAAAAAGAAGTTATCCAACTTAAAAAAGAATGGGATCGCTTAGAAAAATTCTTAGGCGGTATTAAAGATATGAAGACTCTTCCAGATGCGATCTTCGTTATCGACCCTCGCAAAGAGCGTATTGCTGTTGCGGAAGCACACAAATTACACATTCCACTTGTTGGTATCGTTGATACAAACTGTGATCCGGATGAAATCGATGTAGTTATTCCTGCGAATGACGATGCAATCCGTGCTGTTAAATTATTAACAGGTAAAATGGCAGATGCTATCTTAGAAGCTAAACAAGGCGAAGAAACAGCAACTGAAACAACTACTGCTTAATAAGTAAAAAAGGTTGCTTATTCAGTAAGAAAAAAGGTGATAAGAGGATAATGCCTTTTATCCCTTTTTTTTGCACTAAATGAACTTACATAAAATCACTGTACGGAATGTCTTTTTAAAAAGGTATGGGCGATTTTTGAGGGATGAAAATCATCAACTAGTTTAGCTCCGTCAAACTGACTGAAAAAGTTGATGTTTTTTCAGGAAAAATTCTCAAGGCTTGTTATTTTCTTTGATGATAACAAGTATTTTTTGGCAATAATGGGTAAAGATTGAATAAACTGCATTTAATTTGAGGAGGATATATATTATGGCAATCACTGCACAATTAGTTAAAGAATTGCGTGAAAAAACTGGTGCCGGCATGATGGACTGTAAAAAGGCACTTGTACAAACAGAAGGCGATATGGAAAAGGCAATCGATTTCCTACGTGAAAAAGGCATTGCAAAAGCTGCTAATAAAGGCGACCGTATTGCTGCTGAAGGTTTAACTTCAATCGTTGTGGAAGGAAACCAAGCGGTTATTCTTGAAGTGAACTCAGAAACTGATTTCGTTGCTAAAAATGAAGGCTTCCAAATTCTTGTTAAAGAATTGGCTTCATTCCTTCTTGCTAACAAACCTGCAAGCGTTGAAGCAGCTCTTGAGCAAACAATGGAAAATGGAGCAAAAGTTGCAGATCATATCAATGCTGCTGTTGCAAAAATCGGGGAAAAATTAACTCTTCGCCGTTTCCAAGTCGTTTCTAAAACAGATAACGACGCATTTGGTGCATACCTTCACATGGGTGGACGCATCAGCGTACTATCAGTTCTTGAAGGTACAACTGATGAAGAGGCAGCTAAAGGCGTTTCAATGCATATCGCTGCTATTAACCCTAAATATATCTCTCGTGACCAAGTTGATGCCAGCGAACTAGAACGCGAACGCGAAGTTCTTACTCAGCAAGCACTTAATGAAGGAAAACCTGAAAAAATCGTTGCAAAAATGGTTGAAGGACGTATCAATAAATTCTACGAAGAAATCTGTGTTAACGAACAAGCTTTCGTTAAGAATCCTGATCAAAAAGTGGGACAATTCGTTGAATCTAAAGGTGGAAAAATCCTATCATTCGTTCGTTATGAAGTAGGGGAAGGTCTTGAAAAACGTCAAGAAAACTTTGCTGAAGAAGTAATGAATCAAGTTAAAAAAGACTAATTGTCAGATAATTAATAATAGGGAACACTCTTGTGTTCCCTATTTTTTGAAATGTCATGAATTTTTGGTAGTATTGCAAGAAAACATGATGAACGAATGAAAAGATTACATAGTTGGAGGTTCTCATGAGTAACGCTAAATATAAACGTGTCGTTCTAAAACTAAGTGGCGAAGCATTAGCCGGTGAAGAAGGATTTGGAATTAACCCTGCAGTAATTAAATCCATTGCTGAACAAGTCAAGGAAGTGGCTGAGCTTGATGTGGAAGTGGCTGTTGTTGTCGGCGGCGGAAACATTTGGCGCGGAAAAATAGGCAGTGAAATGGGCATGGATCGTGCTAATGCCGATTATATGGGTATGCTGGCTACAGTCATGAACTCATTGGCATTACAAGACAGCCTTGATCAGCTTGGAATTGAAACCCGCGTGCAAACTTCCATTGAGATGAGACAAGTCGCAGAACCATACATTAGACGCCGTGCAATCAGGCACCTAGAGAAAAAGAGAGTGGTGATTTTTGCAGCTGGTACAGGTAATCCATACTTCTCAACGGATACCACTGCCGCCCTGCGTGCTGCTGAAATTGAAGCTGATGTCATCTTGATGGCGAAGAATAATGTGGATGGCGTATACAATGCAGATCCGGTAAAGGACAAAAATGCAGTGAAGTATGATAAACTTTCCTATCTTGATGTGATTAAAGAAGGGTTAGAAGTAATGGATTCAACTGCGTCCTCACTATGCATGGACAATGATATTCCATTGATCGTCTTCTCGATCATGGAAAAAGGTAATATTAAACGGGCCGTTTTAGGCGAAACGCTTGGAACTATCGTAAGGGGGAAATAAAAGATGCCGAAACAAGTTATTTCGAATGCGAAAACGAAAATGGAAAAAGCCATTGGAGCGTACACACGTGAATTAGCAAGCATCCGTGCCGGAAGGGCAAATGCCTCATTGCTTGATAGAATCTCGATTGATTATTATGGTTCGCCGACACCAGTCAATCAAGTGGCTGGCATTTCTGTCCCGGAAGCTAGATTATTAGTCATTCAACCATATGATAAAACGGTATTGGGTGAAATCGAAAAGGCGATTTTGAAATCAGACTTAGGCTTAAATCCTTCTAATGACGGATCGGTCATCAGGATAGCCATTCCGGCGTTAACTGAAGAGCGTAGAAAAGAGCTTGTGAAAGTTGTGAAAAAAGAAGCGGAAGAAGCGAAAATAGCTGTCCGTAATGTGCGTCGAGATGCTAATGATGATTTGAAAAAGCTTGAAAAAAGCGGTGAAATCACTGAAGATGATTTACGTGGCTATGCTGATGACATCCAAAAGATGACAGATGGCAATATCACGAAAATCGATGAAATTACAAAGGATAAAGAAAAAGAAATTTTGGAAGTATAATTTCCGCTGAAGAATTGATTAAATAAAGAGGGCCGAATCCATACAGGGTCATGTCTTGGTTCTAACATATAGG
>NZ_JBHVQU010000040.1:0-32295 GCF_042886655.1 Peribacillus sp. NPDC058002
CGATATGGTGTTAGTGCTCGCGAATGGAGAAGCGAACAATGAACCTTTGACACCTGACCATCCTGAATGGTCCATTTTCCTTGAATTATTAAAACAAACTGCCGAAAATCTCGCCAAACAAATTGCAAAAGACGGAGAAGGCGCCACAAAACTGATAGAAGTGAATGTTCATGGCATGCCAACGAAGGCAGATTCACAGATGATGGCGAAGACGATCGTTGGGTCGAATTTAGTGAAAACGGCGGCTTTTGGAGCGGATGCAAACTGGGGAAGAATCATTGCTGCAATGGGAAGAAGCGGAGTGGAATTCAATCCGGATCAAACAACGATCGTTTTTGGTGATATCGTCGTGCTTAATGATGGAGAGCCGATAATGTTTTCTGAGGTAGAAGCCAAAGCATACTTGGAGAATGAATGTATCATCATTAATGTTTATTTGAAAGATGGTAATGAATCAGGTACGGCATGGGGCTGCGATTTAACCTATGATTATGTGAAAATAAACGGAAGCTATCGTTCTTAAGAGGTGAAAAGTATGGACATATTAGTCATAAAGTGCGGCGGCAGCATCATTAATGAGTTATCGGATTCATTTTTCAATAGTGTTAAAGAGTTACAAAACAGCGGGTACCATATTGTCTTTGTGCATGGAGGCGGCCCTGATATAAATTCAATGCTTGAAAAATTTGAAATTGATCCAGTATTTGAAGATGGATTAAGAAAAACGACCACAGAAGTGCTGGGAATTGTGGAACTTATGCTGGCAGGCAAATCGAACCGCAGCCTCGTTCATAAATTGGAATCCCACGGCATCAAGGCAATTGGTTTAAATGGCTCTGACGGTGGAATTCTTACAGGTGATTATATCGATGAAAAGAAACTTGGAGCTGTTGGTGAAATACAACGAGTCAATACGGAATTATTCGGACTTCTATTCGAAAAAGGTTATTGTCCGGTATTGACGCCCATTTCAACAACCGAAGAAGGCACTAAATTAAATGTAAATGCGGATATGGCTGCAGGATCTGTAGCGAAGGCACTATCGGCCGATATGTGTTTATTTGTGACCGATGTTAAAGGGGTCTTGAAAAATGGGCAGATCATTGAGAGATTGAAAGAAACGGAAACGAAGAATTTAATAAAGGATGGAAGCATCCATGGGGGAATGATCCCGAAAGTCACTACAGCGTTGTCGGTGTTGAATAAAGGGATTGAAGAAGTGATGATCGTTAGTGGGAAAGATCATTTTTATCAAGGCGGACAATTCATCGGTACGAAATTTCTTCAGGAAGAAGGGGTATTTCAATGAGTAATATATTTCCAACATATGCAAGGTGGAACATTGAGCCAACAACAGCGTCAGGATTGAAGATTACGAGTATAGCAGGTAAAGAGTATCTGGATTTCACATCCGGAATCGGGGTTTTGAATCTTGGACATTGTCATGAGTTGGTAAAATCGGCCGTCACGGAACAGCTTAATAAATATTGGCATGTATCGAACATGTTTCAAAGTTCCCTACAGGAACGGACGGCAAAAATGCTGGCTGATGCCTCTGATTTAAGTCAGGTGTTCTTTGCCAACAGCGGTGCCGAGGCGAATGAGGCAGCTATCAAACTAGCACGTAAAGCTACCGGGAAAAGCAAAATTGTCACATGTCAGCAGTCTTTCCATGGCCGTACGTTTGCAACGATGGCTGCAACGGGGCAGGAAAAAATCAAGACTGGTTTCGGACCGATGCTAGCTTCGTTCGACTATGTTCCATTTAATGATAATGACGCCATGACTGCAGCCATCGATGAAAATACGGCAGCTGTCATGATTGAAATTGTTCAAGGAGAAGGCGGCATCCATGTTGTACAGCAATCATATCTGGACACAATTCAAAAACAATGTCAAAAACACGGAGCTCTCCTTATCATAGATGAAATTCAGACTGGAATAGGACGTACAGGCAAACCATTTGCATTCCAGCATTTCAATATCCAACCGGACATCATCACTACAGCAAAGGGGCTGGGAAATGGCTTGCCAATCGGGGCGATGATTGGGAAGGAAGCGCTATCTGAGTTCTTTAACCCTGGAAGTCATGGATCCACTTTTGGAGGTAATCCCGTTAGTGTCTCGGCAGCCGAAGCCGTGTTAAAGGAAATTTTCCAATCAGGGTTTTTAAAAGAAACCGTTAAAAAGGCTGAATACCTTGAAAGCGAATTGGCAAAAGCATTGAAGGACATGGAAGAAGTGAAAGAGATTCGCGGTCTGGGGATGATGGTCGGAATTGAATGTAAACAAGATGTTCAGGTGTTTTTAATGGAACTGCAAGAAGAGGGCTTACTTGTCTTGAGCGCAGGTCCTAAAGTGATTCGTTTACTCCCATCCCTGACAGTTACCGAATCGGAGATCGATATGGCGATAAAAAAAATTAAAAAAGTATTGGCAATAAAACAAACTATCTAAATTTATTGAATTTTTATGGAACAAAATGAATAATTATGCTATCGTATATATAAATATACATCATCTAAAGAGGTGGAAATCATGAAAAGCTATCTATATTTAGAGAATGGTTCCGTCTTTGAAGGGGAACTGCTGACTCAATCGACTGAAAAAACAATCACTGGAGAGATTGTCTTTTTCACAGGAATGACCGGATATCAAGAAGTGTTGACAGATCCTTCATATAAGGACCAGATTGTCATCTTCACATACCCACTGATCGGAAATTATGGAATCAATGAACATGATTTTGAAAGTAAGAAGCCGCATGTTGCCGGTGTGATTGTATATGAAGGGAATATGAGCCATTCCCATTATCAAGCTAAATATTCACTTGGTGAATATTTAGACAAGTGGAACATTCCTCTTTTAAGCCATGTTGACACAAGAGCGGTCGTTAAGAATATAAGACAGGAAGGTTCCATGCAGGCAGTCATCACAGCGGAAGAAAAATACACTGTCTTACCCGGACTAAATGGTTTATCAGCCCACGTTGCTGAGGTATCCACAAAGGTTGTCGAGTGCTTTGGGGAAGGCGACAAGCATGTGGTAATGATGGATTTCGGCTATAAAAAATCCATATTGGACTCATTGGTCGAGCAAGGCTGCCGAGTCTCTGTCGTACCATTCGATACTGAATTCGAACTAATAAAGGACTTGAAGCCAGATGGAATTTTGCTTTCAAATGGGCCTGGGGATCCAAAACAGCTTGAATACCTTTTAGGAAACATTAAAAAGATCATTACGAATTTTCCAACGATGGGCATTTGCCTCGGTCATCAATTAACGGCCCTTGCCCTAGGCGGAAATACAAAGAAAATGCTGTTTGGACATCGCGGTGCGAATCAGCCCGTGGTCGATTTGAAAACGAAAAAGGTGTATATGAGTTCGCAGAATCATAGTTATGAGGTTGATGAACCGAGCTTACAAGGAACATCGCTGCAAGTGAGATTCAGAAACGTGAATGATAACACGGTTGAGGGTCTCATGCATGAAGACTTGCCAATCTTCACTACCCAATACCACCCAGAGGCAAATCCAGGACCTATCGAGAGTTCATTACTATTCAACGATTTTTTACAAATGATAAATGATTATAGCGGGAGAGAAAAAGCTTATGCCTAAGGACGACACGATACAGACCATTTTAGTGATTGGTTCGGGGCCGATTGTCATCGGGCAGGCCGCCGAATTCGATTATGCAGGTACACAGGCCTGCCTTGCTTTAAAGGAAGAAGGATATAAAGTCATACTGGTCAACAACAATCCTGCAACGATCATGACTGATGATATGAATGCGGATGCTGTCTATTTCGAACCTTTAACGGTTGATGTTTTGGAAAAGATCATTTCCAAGGAAAAGCCGGATGGCCTGCTCGCTACATTAGGCGGTCAAACAGGATTGAATCTTGCTTATCAATTGGATGATGCCGGAGTACTTGAAAAATATAAAGTCAAATTATTGGGAACTCCGATCGACTCGATCAAAAAAGGGGAGGATCGTGAACTGTTCCGTGAGTTGATGTTTGAAATAGGTGAACCTGTTCCCGATAGTACAATTGTCCATACACTTGAAGAAGCGTTGGCATTTGCCGACAAAATCGGTTTCCCCATTATCGTTCGTCCCGCTTATACACTTGGCGGAACTGGCGGTGGAATTGCTGATTCACTTGACACCTTTAAGGAACTTGTACGGGGCGGGCTGCAAGAAAGCCCGATAACACAATGCTTGATTGAAAGAAGCATAGCTGGTTATAAGGAAGTAGAATATGAAGTTATGCGAGATGGCAACAATACGTGCATCACCATCTGTAATATGGAAAATATCGATCCGGTTGGGATTCATACAGGTGATTCGATCGTCGTGGCACCATCACAGACTTTATCGGACGATGAGTTTCAGATGCTGCGTGCCGCTTCCATTAAAATCATTTCTGCTTTAGGTATCATTGGCGGCTGTAACATTCAATTTGCACTTGATCCGAATAGCAAGCAATATTATTTAATAGAAGTAAACCCGCGCGTGAGCCGTTCATCGGCACTAGCTTCCAAAGCAACAGGTTATCCCATAGCCCGCATAGCTGCCAAGCTCGCTGTCGGCTACAATTTATCGGAGCTCATCAATCCAGTAACGAAAAGCACTTATTCAAGTTTCGAACCTGCTCTTGACTATGTAGCTGTGAAGTTCCCGAGGTGGCCATTCGATAAATTCACGAGCGCAAACCGCAAATTGGGAACACAGATGAAGGCGACTGGTGAAGTGATGGCTTTACACCGCAGCTTTGAGGGGGGAGTCCAAAAGGCCGTCGATTCTTTGGAATTGAAAACGATTGGGCTGCAGCTATCATCGCTGAAAAATAAAACGGTTCCTGAACTTTGGGGAAAGCTTGCCGAAAAATCTGATGAACGAATCTTTGTCATTTTTGAAATGCTTAGAAAAGGCGTGACGATTGAAGAAATCCATGAAGCGACAGCCATAGATTATTTCTTCCTTAAATCCTTTGCTACATTGATCCAAAACGAATTGGAAATCGAAGCTAAGGAAATCGATCTGGTAACAAGGGAAGAACTTCAATCCTACAAGGAAAAAGGCTTTTCAGATCGCTATCTTGCTTCTGTATGGAAAGTAAATGAAATGGAAGTGAGAGCACATCGGAAATCACTGGGCGTAACTGCTGTATACAAAACGGTTGATACATGTGCAGCCGAGTTCGAATCACATACGAACTATCATTATTCCACCTATTTTGGTGAGAACGAACAGAAAAAAACGGCTAAAAAGAAAGTGTTGATGATTGGCAGCGGCCCGATCCGCATCGGACAGGGAATAGAATTTGATTACTGTTCGGTTCACGGTGTTTATGCACTCCAGGATGAAAATGTCGAAACGATCATGATCAATAATAACCCGGAAACGGTCAGCACGGATTTTGCGACGGCAGACCGCCTATATTTCGAACCTTTAATTCTTGAATATGTTCTGAATGTAATAGAAGCGGAAGATATTGAAGATGTTATCGTCCAATTCGGTGGGCAGACTGCGATAAACCTGGCAAAAGGCCTGGAAGAATACGGTGTCAATTTGTTGGGGACTACATTCGATACACTTGATCAATTGGAAGACCGTGATCGTTTTTATCAGCTTCTTCAAAAACTTGATATCCCCCATGTACCTGGTTCAATGGCTAATGGTGAAGGACAATTAATTGCCAGTGCAGAGGCAATCGGTTTTCCAGTGCTCTTACGCCCATCCTATGTAATTGGCGGCCAGGGAATGGAAATCATCCGCTCCAAGGAAAGCTTATTGAATAGAATCTCAAATGGATCGGCACTTGTATATCCCGTGCTGATCGATTCCTATATTCCAGGGAAGGAAGCCGAAATCGATTTGATTGCGGATGGAAACGATGTATACATTCCCATCATTGCTGAACATATAGAGAAAGCAGGCGTCCATTCAGGGGATAGCATGGCATTATTGCCAGCTCAATCCTTGACGGATGATATCAAAGATAAAATGACCCTTTATGCTAAAAAACTAGTCAAGGAACTTGGATATAAAGGACTCATGAACATCCAATTTGTGATAGAGGGAAATAGTGTATATGTATTGGAAGTGAATCCTCGCGCCAGCCGGACAATTCCAATCATCAGTAAAGTGACCGATGTATCCTTGGTGCAAATAGCGACAAAAATATTGCTCGGGAAATATTCATTGTCGAATGTGTTCGATAAAACGGGTTTAATGGAAGAAATTCCATATGCTGTCGTCAAATATCCGGTATTCTCTACATTTGCACTAAGCGGACTTGATTCGAAGGTAGGTCCGGAAATGAAATCAACAGGTGAAGGAATCGCCATTGGAGAAACGGTAAATGAAGCGTTGACAAAAGTATTCCATGCTCAAAAATCTAAACATACTACAGGAGTTTATCAATCAGAATCGGTCCAATTAAGTGAAGAGTTGTTAGTGCAAATCAAAGAAGCAGGTTTGACATTGGGGAATTCAGAATTTGATAAATGGTTAAATGAAGGAAATGCGGCGGTCGTCTTGGCATATGGAACAACGGAAGAAGATAAGAAGCTAAGGTTACTTGCAGCGAAATACCGACTGCTTGCATTTACGGAAGAAGAGACTTTCAAAGCCTATCTAAAATCGGCAGAAAGTGCTGATCCAGGGGTTACCTCGCTACAGGAATGGCTTGTACCATATTCGAAAGGAGTGTCACACGTATGAGTTCAATGACTGCACCGACACAAGCGAAGATTTTAAATGGAAAAGATTTTTTGACCATGAAAGAGTCTGCACCAACGGCAATTGCAGATTTGTTAAAACTGGCGCAGACCATTAAAGGCAAAATGCGAGCTGGTGAAGATTATACGCCTTTAAAAGGGAAAACGCTGGGGATGATCTTTGAAAAATCGTCTACCCGTACCCGTGTTTCTTTTGAGGTAGGCATGATGCAGCTTGGCGGTCACGCTTTGTTCCTAAGTGGAAATGACTTGCAAATTGGACGTGGTGAAACCATTTCCGATACCGCAAAGGTCCTTTCTGAATACATTGATGGCATCATGATTCGTACCTTCGAGCATGAAAAGATTCTGGAATTGTCAGAAAATGCATCTATCCCAGTCATAAATGGGTTAACAGATCTTGCACATCCTTGTCAGGTGCTTGCTGACTTCTTGACGATCATCGAGATAAAAGGGCAGCTAAAAGGCTTGAAGATGAGTTATATCGGTGATGGCAATAATGTTGCCAATTCATTGATGGTAGGCTGTGCAAAAATGGGAATGGATTTTTCCATCGGGTGTCCTGAGGCCTACAAACCTGATGAAAAGGTCGTCGCCTATGCCCAAAAAGTGGCAGAAGAGACTGGCAGTGAAATTGTGGTGACAACCTCAGCATCGGAAGCCATAAAAGATGCGGATATCGTCTATTCCGATGTATGGACCTCCATGGGGCAGGAAATCGAGAATAGTATCCGCTTAGAAGCTTTTAAAGATTACCAAATCAATGGTGAACTTGTAAAACTTGCTAAAGAGGATTATTTATTCATGCATTGCCTGCCTGCGCACAGGGAAGAAGAGGTAACGGCTGAAGTCATCGATGGACCTAATTCCGTCGTTTTCCACCAAGCTGGAAATCGTCTGCATGCCCAAAAGGCGGTTCTGGTGGATTTAATGTCATAACAAAAAAACGCCTGCTCCCTGAGCAGGCACTTTTTGATTCAAGCCGCTTTCCTGTATGTTCTTAATTTTTCTGACATGAATGTAAGGATACTGGTAATAATAACGGGGAAAGCATGTAAAAGGGGTGAAATCTATGGGGCAAAATCGCCAATTTAAGCCAGGTCAGAAGGCACCTAATAATGGGACCTACGTAGAAATCGGTGAAACGGGCAGCACGGTAGTGAATCCGAAAATGGTAAAGCTTGATGCAGGGGATTCTTTTCCTGAAACATCCAATCATAACCGGATTTGGACATATAAGCGGAAGCCATGAAACATCTAAAAGCAGGAAAAAGGAATGATCGCCATCCTTTTTCCTGCTTTTTCTATTCAAAGGAATAACCGAATATTTTCGAGATTTCCAAACAGCTCTTTCTTAAATAGTCGCTTAAGGGATCTTCATAATGATCTGGAATGCTTTCGGTGAACCCAACGGCAGTGATCGCTCCCAACAATTCTGAATTATAATTAAAAACCGGAATGGACATGGAGGAAACAGAAGGTACAAGAGGCTCTTTGGCAAAAGCTATTTTGTATTTCCGAATTTCATGATATTCATCCGTTTCTTTAAGGAAAGAGCCTGTAACATTACGATCTTTTTCAATCCATTCGGCTGTCAAGGAAGGATCCTGAAAAACAGTGAATACCTTTCCGGATGAGGATGATGGGGGAAGACGTGTACCTAACTGTGCCCCGATGTTTAAGTTTTGGTTGGAATTCCAAATTTTCGCCGTGATTGGTCCATCGTATGTCCAAACGGAAAAAAGGACTGTGCAAGAAGTATGGTGACTGATTTCCTGTAAGTAAGGAGTTATTCTGCTCGTGACATCCTCATTTCCTATTGCTGCCATGCCGTATTGAATCAGTTTGCTCCCAAGGTGATACATACCGGTTGTCTTATCGCGATATAGCAACTCAAGCTGAGTCAAAGTATTCAAATACTTATAGAGGTTACTTTTCGTTATTTCCGTTAATTCTTGAATATCAGAGAATCTTAAAGGAGTCCTTTGGGAAGCAAGTAAATCTATGATGCTCATCCCTATTTGTAATGATTGAATCGTCGAACCGGATTTTACGATTTCCATAAGTCAATCTCCCTAATCTGTTTTAATTTAGGTCTAGTATATCAGAATCTGTAAAATATAAATGGAATTTAACACGAAAAACCGCCGTCTGCTTGAAGCTATCAATATACTTTCCTTTTAAATAAAAAAATTCAGCTGATCCCGAAGTACTCATAATGGTTAGATGATAACTTTTGCACAAAAATTCGCAATACTTCCTTGACAATATTCCGAAAATTAAGTTACTATTTATATAAATAGTGAACAAAGTTATCTATAAGTGAAAGTGATGAGTGTATAGCCATCCAAATGCTGGTTTGTGAAGTGAATCCAGCAGAATAGGATAGTTTGTGAAGTGAATCCAGCAGAATTAGGATAGTGGCATCAAAGATTGGTTTTTAAAAAAATCTAGATGAAATAAAGGAGAATGAAATATGAAACTAGTAACATTCAGCAGTCAAGGATTTAAACGTATTGGTGCAATTTACCCGAATAATGTAATAGTTGACTTGAACTATGCCTATCAAGCTCTACTTGAAAGCGAAGGGAAGCTTCGCAGTGAACAAATCGCTGAAGCGTATGTCCCTGCAACAATGGAGGCGTTTTTACAGGGAGGGAATGAAAGCCTTTCCATCGCGAAAAAGGCAGCGGATTACGCATTGAACAATCGTGATTCCTTCAGACATAAATTGGTGCATGAAATTGAAAATATAAAGCTTGAGGCACCTGTCCAAAAGCCAGGCAAAATTATTTGTGTAGGACATAACTACCGTGAGCACATTGCTGAAATGGGTCGTGAACTGCCGCCGTTTCCTGTGGTATTCGCAAAGTTCGCCAATACAGTAATTGGTCCCCAGGATGATATACCGTTCTTCCCAATCTCTGAACAACTGGATTATGAAGCGGAATTCGCTTTTGTAGTCGGACAAAGGGCACGTAATGTATCGAAAGAAGATGCTCTTGATTATGTGGCTGGTTATACAATTGCGAATGATGTAACGTACCGCGATATCCAACGGCGTACACTTGAGTGGCTTCAAGGGAAA
This sequence comes from Peribacillus sp. NPDC058002, assembly GCF_042886655.1. Classification (NCBI taxonomy): domain Bacteria; kingdom Bacillati; phylum Bacillota; class Bacilli; order Caryophanales; family Bacillaceae; genus Peribacillus; species Peribacillus sp. NPDC058002. The sequence goes on from NZ_JBHVQU010000040.1 coordinate 9,839, forward strand.
ACGGTTGAAGGAAGTGCTCCGATGGGGCCTTGGTTAGTCACTTCCGATGAACTATCCGATCCATCTGGCTTAAATGTCCGATTAACGGTAAATGGTGAAGAACGCCAAAAAACTAATACAGCCAACTTCGTATTCGATGTGAAGTATTTAGTTGAATTTTTATCGAATTTAATGACTCTTGAACCAGGTGACATCGTACTCACAGGAACACCTGGTGGGGTAGGAGTAGCCCGTGACCCACAAGTGTTCTTAAAAGATGGTGATGTTGTCAAAATCGAAATCGACAAAATAGGTTATCTTGAAAACCGTGTGCGACGTGTCGGGGAGGGAAAATAAAATGGCTTATCAGGAAATCGGGACATCAATTCAATCGGTTCAACAATCAATCGACCACATTCTTGAGACAGTGACATACCTACCGGAAGAAACGATCAGATTTAAGCCGGCAGATGATGAATGGTCAATCATGCAGATACTTTCCCATTTAGCTGAGGCCATTCCTTATTGGTTAGGTGAAGTGGAAACTGTAATAGCGATGCCTGGAGCCAAATGGGGGCGTGGATTGCAAGATCCAGCCCGATTGGCAGCAGTTACCGATATTGACAAAATCGCTGTTGATGATGTCATGAAGCAAGTGGAGGAGCTTAAATATAAAGTGGAGAGCAGTCTCGGGGATCTTGATGAAGAAACACTATCCAAAGAATCGCCACACCGGAATTTCGCTAAATTCGGAAACAAACCAGTTTCTTATATTGTCGATCACTTCATCGATGAGCATGTTTCAGGACACTATGATCAAATTAAGCGAAATCTTTCTAAAATCCAGTGAGGAAAGATAAAAAAGAAAGCAGGGATAAATATGGCTGAAAAATCAGAATACATGGACAGTTCAATCGTAAAAGATTTTACAAAGGATATACAGCAGTATAACCTTGGGCCACTGTGGGAAGCCATTCCCGCTTTGATGGACCATGAACCTAAACCTCATGCACATGCTTATTTATGGAAAGAAGAGCTTTTGACAAAAAAGTTGATGGAGGCGGCTGAAATCTTCACACCTGACCGGGGAGGGGAGCGCAGGGCCATTTATTTTCAAAACCCTGGCCTCACTTATCGCCAGCCTTGGGGATGGGCTTCGACGACACAAACGCTTTATGCAGCAGTTCAGCTATTATTGCCAGGTGAAGTGGCACCTTCTCACCGTCACTCCCAAAGTGCACTTCGTTTCATTACGAATGGTGAAGGTGCCTACTCCATCGTGCAGGGAGAAAGGATATTCATGGAAGAAGGAGATTTCTTGATCACGCCTAAAAACCTATGGCATGGTCATGGACATGTTGGCGAAAAACCAATGATTTGGATGGATGCCCTTGATATCCCAACCATCTATTCCATAGGTGGCACTTTCTTTGAACCATATCCAGATCGGATTGAAACGCCTAAACGTCCGGATAATTTTTCAGAGCTCCGTTATCAAGGCGGAATGGTCCGTCCAGTATCCGACCGTTATTCACAAGTGGCACCGCTTGCCAATTACAAGTGGAAAGGCACAAAAGCAGCGATAGAAGGATTAATGAATTTCGAGCCGGACCCATATGAAGGTTTCGCCGTGGAATATATCAATCCATCAAATGGCCAAACTGCCAATCCGACGATGGGGGCATGGATGCAGAAACTTCCTAAGGGTTTCCATACAAAGGCACATCGCCATACCCATTCCACAATTTATCAAGTGCACCAAGGATCAGGCTATACAGTTATTAATGGAGTGCGTTTTGATTGGACCAAGGGAGATTATTTCGTCGTTCCGAATTGGGCATGGCATGAGCACGTTGCAGAAGCGGATTCTTACTTATTCTCGGTAAACGACCTACCAATAATGGAGAGATTCGATTTGGAACAGCAACAGGCATTAGACGCAAACAATGGTTACCAAAAGGTTGAAAGTGAATTCAAGCCTGTTTTGGTTTAAAAGTAATCTGTTTGGAACTTCAGCTTGCTCCTTATGATTATATGGAATGCCAGCCGAATGAAAACGCTTACTGTGGCATTGGTCCGCAACATTGGCTAACAGCAACTAATATAGGGGGAATTGATGATGAGCACAGAAAAAAAACCATTCATAGTTATCGGTGGGGGAATTGGCGGATTGGCAACTGCTTTAGGAATCGCAGAAACTAAACAGTGTGTAAAGGTCCTTGAACAAGCTCCTGAATTTGGGGAAATTGGTGCAGGGATTCAGCTTGCAGCAAATGCCACCAATGTATTGCAGCGTTTAGGCGTCATGGATAAAATCAATGAAATTGCAGTATTTCCAAAAAGGTTGGTGCTGATGGATGCCTTTTCCGGCAAAGAGCTTTCCGCTTTGGATTTAGGTGATGTTTATAAAGAAAGATATGGAGCGCCGTATGTTGTCTTGCATCGTTCCGATTTGCATAAAGTACTGGCTGAAGCTTGTGAAAATAACCCGTATATTGAACTTGTTACGAACCAAACCATTATTGAAACAGTAGAAAATGAAGGTGAAGTTACGGTTACTGCTTCTAACGGGTCTAAACATTCAGGAACTGCTGTCATTGGAGCCGATGGATTATGGTCCAGGGCACGGAAACTTTTTGTGGAAGATCAACCGATCTGCTCTCAATATGTTGCATACAGGGGAGCGATTCCGATGGAAGAGGTTACAAGCCATGGAGATTTAGATGATGTATATATGTGGATTGGGCCAAACCTTCATCTTGTTCAATACCCGGTTAGAAGGGGGGAACTTTACAACCAAGTAGTGGTGTTCAAAAGTTCTCAATACACGGAAGAAAATGAAAAAACTGATCAATGGGGAACCCCGGAAGAAATGGACAGTGTATTTGCCGGAACATGTGAGCTTGTTCAGAATGCGATTTCATTCATTCAAAGGCAACGCCGCTGGCCGATGTATGACCGGTTACCAATTGATAATTGGACTAAAGGAAGGGTTACGCTTACGGGCGATGCGGCACATCCGATGCTTCAATACTTGGCACAAGGGGCTTGCCAGGCTTTAGAAGATGCAGCTTATTTGTCAGATATGCTTCATATGCATGGGAATGACATTGAACGGGCATTTTTGGAATATCAAGAGGAACGTATTCCACGTACAGCTAATGTTCAAACGAGTGCAAGAATGTGGGGGGAAATCATCCACAATACGACCGATGCAGGCATCCTGCTCAGAGATACGATCCTTGCAGGACGCACGGATAAAGATTTCCAATTCGTCGATGAATTCCATGGTTATAATAAAACGGCCGTAAAAGCATAAGCCATTTTGTTACATCCAAATCAGGGAGTTTATACATTTTACAAATAGGTCTGCCTTTCTTCAATTTGAAGAAAGGTTTTTTCCGTTAATCCTCCATACCTCCTGCCTTTTTTATAACTTTCCTTTACATGGGGAAAATTAGAAGTATAATGAAAATATAAAGGTCAAAGTTGGTCAAACCGAGTGGTGATTCGTTCATGATATAGATGAATGGGAGGTTTATAAAAATGGATATTAACAATATGACGGAGAGAACCCAACAGGCGTTCATTGGCGGCCAGGAACTAGCCAAAGATAGAGGGAATCCCGAGTTGACGGAGCTGCATTTATTAAAGGCCTTAATGGAACAGGATGAAAGTTTATTAATCAGGATTCTATCGGAATCTGGTCAACCGATGAATCTATTTGATATAGAGCTAAATAAGGAACTGGATCGATTACCGGAAGTGAGCGGGAGTGTTTCCCAGGTTTACATGTCAACCTCCCTACAGCAAATTTTGACGGCTGCCGAAAAGGAAATGCAAATGTGGGAGGATGAATATTTATCTGTCGAACATATACTGCTTGCGTCGTTGCAGGTCAATAAAACGAATGTAAACAGGCTTTTTTCATCATATGGAATTGATTATGACAAAGCAAAACGGGTTATAAACGATATAAGGGGGAATCAGCGAGTGACTAGTCAAAATCCTGAAAGCACTTATGAAGTACTGAAAAAATACGGCAGAGATCTCGTTGCTGAGGTTAAGTCGGGGAAGGTAGATCCAGTAATCGGCCGAGATACGGAAATCCGTAACGTCATCCGGATCCTTTCACGTAAAACGAAAAATAATCCTGTATTAATAGGAGAACCTGGAGTAGGTAAAACAGCAATTGTCGAGGGGTTGGCACAAAGGATCGTCAGGAAGGATGTGCCGGAAGGTTTAAAGGATAAGACCGTTTTTTCACTAGATATGAGTGCACTTGTCGCAGGGGCCAAATTCCGCGGTGAGTTTGAGGAACGGCTAAAAGCGGTGTTGAGCGAGATCAAGAAGAGTGACGGTAAAATTCTTTTATTCATTGATGAATTACACACAATTGTCGGTGCAGGAAGAACGGATGGCGCACTTGATGCCGGAAATATGTTAAAGCCGATGCTTGCGCGCGGTGAGCTGCATTGTATCGGTGCAACGACTCTTGATGAATATCGGCAATATATTGAAAAGGACCCGGCTCTGGAACGCCGTTTCCAACAGGTTCTGGTTCCTGAACCGGATGTGGAAGATACGATTTCAATTTTGCGGGGATTAAAGGAACGGTTTGAAATTCACCATGGCGTCAGGATACATGATCGGGCAATCGTTGCGGCTTCTGTCCTTTCGAACCGATATATAACGGAGCGGTTTTTACCGGATAAAGCGATAGATCTTGTGGATGAAGCATGTGCGATGATCCGAATGGAAATCGATTCAATGCCATCCGAGCTGGATGAAATCACGAGAAAAGTCATGCAACTTGAAATTGAAGAAGCGGCCCTGAAAAATGAGGAGGACCCTCAAAGCAAGGCAAGGCTGGAAGTACTTCAAAAAGAACTATCAGAACTTCAGGATCAAGCGAATAGCATGAAATCAAAATGGCAAATGGAGAAATCAGCACTTCAGAAGGTGCAGGATAAACGTGAAGAGCTTGAGAAACTGCGTCATGAACTGGAACAGGCAGAGAATGACTATGACCTTAACCGGGCAGCTGAACTTCGGCATGGAAGGATTCCGCAGCTTCAAAAAGAATTGGAAACCATGGAAGACGAATTGGAAAAGGAAAAACAGGAATCACGATTGCTTCGCCAGGAAGTAACGGAGGAGGAAATTGCCTCGATTGTTGCAAGGTGGACCGGGATTCCGATAAGCAAGTTAGTGGAAAGCGAAAGGGAGAAGCTGCTTCGCCTATCTGATATCCTGCATGAACGCGTAATAGGTCAAGGAGAAGCGGTGGAACTCGTATCCGATGCCGTTTTAAGAGCAAGGGCGGGAATTAAAGATCCAAATAGACCAATCGGTTCATTCATTTTTCTTGGGCCGACTGGTGTCGGTAAAACCGAATTGGTAAAAGCTTTGGCAGAAACGTTATTCGATAGTGAGGAACATATGATTCGAATCGATATGTCGGAATATATGGAGAAACATTCCGTGTCCCGCCTTGTTGGTGCACCTCCTGGATATGTTGGATTTGAGGAAGGGGGCCAACTTACTGAGGCTGTCAGGAGAAACCCATACTCAGTCATATTATTAGATGAAATTGAAAAGGCACATCCGGAAGTCTTCAATATTTTGCTGCAGATGTTGGATGATGGAAGGATAACAGACTCCCAAGGCAGAACAATCAACTGTAAAAATACGGTGATCATCATGACTTCCAATATCGGTTCCCATTTCTTATTGCAGTCCAACCGGGAGGATGGTGGCATTGAAGAAGAAATAAAAGATCAGGTCTTTAAAGAATTAAGAGGCCATTTCCGTCCCGAATTTTTAAATCGCGTTGATGACATTGTTTTATTCAAACCTCTGACGAAACAAGAAATCGTTGAAATCGTGGATAAAATGGTTCATCAATTACAGGTAAGGTTAACTGAACAAAATATAGTCCTGAACGTCACAGAAGCGGCAAAGGAATTCATTGCGGACCAGGGATATGACCCAGTATATGGAGCAAGACCGCTGAAGCGGTTCATCCAAAAGCATCTGGAAACGAAAATCGCCCGTAAAATCATAGCTGGTAATGTTGAGCTTAAAGAAGGAATCACGATTGATCATGATCATGATGAATTGGTCCTTATATAAAAACGATGAAATGTAGTTTACACATAAGCAGAGTACGGTATAACAAAAAGGACATCCTAAAAAGGATGTCCTTTTTTGCTTCTTAATGTTGATGAGAGTCTTTAGCTGGCCCGGCAGGCAAGATAGCAGGGACGATACAAATCAGGATAGCAGCAGCTAATCCTAAAATCGTTCCCTGCGCAGCATCGTATGAAACTCCGATCATGGAAGAAACAACATATACAGTCATATGCATTAATAAGAATACCCAAAAAATTGCCCAAGCATAACGCATCGAATTTCACCTCATTCCACTACATTCATTTTTATCTTACCATAATTAATATACAGTTAAAACGTGTTTTTAATAATAACCTTTAAATAATCCAATACATTAAATCATAAGAGAACTTTTTCCGGCAGACAAGTTGGTTCCAAACTTCAAATGGGAACTCAAAGAGGAAAATAAAAACAAAAATCGTCCATGCTTGGTTAATTTAGGATAAAAAGTTAGGTGTTTCCACTTACCCTTTCTATATTTCTTCATAAATTAATATAGTAGTAATATTCCTTAAAGGAGTTTGAACGATGGAACAGCGAACTTTTCAAATTGATGACCAATGGAATATCATCTATTATCCAGAGCGGCCCAGTGGTTTTTCCGTAATGGTAATTGGAGACCGTAGTCATTTTGTCGAAAAAGACAGCAGCTTTTGGTTGCAGCATCCTGGCAGGCTGCAAATATTGGAATATTTAAAGGAATACGGATACACGCTATTTTCATCCAATTTTCACGGAGCCAACTGGGGCAGTCCTAAAGCACTGGACCTTTCCCTTAACCTATATATTCTTTTCATGAAAAAAGAAATAGTCAATCAAAGGGTTCATATATTGGCAGAGGGGACAGGCGCACTACTTGCCCTAAAGCTAATGAATGAACTTGGAAGTAAAATTCGGTCTGTTGTATTGATTGATCCGGTTTTTTCTTTGAAAGCACAACTTGAGAAAGAAAAGGAAAACAAGTTCTTCTATAAAAAGTGGCTGTCAGAGGTTGCTGCTGCATATGAGCTCGATCCGGCAGAATGTGAACAGCATATCCTGGACACTGAGGATTCAGTTATCGCAAAGAATATCCCCATGAAAGTGATTCAGGTTTTTGGAAGCTTACGGAAAGAGCAAGCCTCCCTTTATCGGCAAATCCAGCTGGCTAGGAAAGAAGATTTGCAACTGACGTATATATTGCCCGAAAAACGTTATAAAATTCCTTATCAAATACAAAAGTTTTTCAATGAGAATGAAGAGATTTTATGAGAAGTGATATATTTTTACAATAGTTTGCATACGATACAGCATCTAAAAAAACTAGACGTGCCGGGTAAAGTGGGCTTGATGGCATAAGAGGAGGCTGTATTTATGCAAACGAACATTGTCATTGGCACTTATCGATTTGTAGGATTCTATGTGACTCAATATTTTTTGAACCAAGGTAAAGAAGTAATCGGAATCGATTGGGCTGATTCCGAAGCAAGTCAGTATATTATGGAAGAAAAGGAACTTGAAATAGGCAGGAATTCAAATTATATATACTTCCCGATTAATAAACTTAAATTATTGGATATTTCACAGCAGGACACGGTGTTCATATCTCTTTACGATATTCAAAGTGGAAAATTGGACAAAATCGATTTTCTGATAGGCGAAATAGTTTCCTTCATTGAGAAATTCAAAAATGGCAAGGATGAAATGCCAAATTTCGTTCTTTTCATGCCCATTGAAAAAGATGACAGTATATTTCAGTCCATATTAAGCTCGATTCGTGAAATAGATTCTGCAAAAATCATATTCTTACCGACGATTTTTGGACCTTGGCAATCGGAAAACATGAGCTTTGAATCTGGAATCAATCAGCTTGGACAGTCTGATATCAATGCGGCAATTGCTGCCGAATATACCGGAGATGCTCTCTATATCACAGACTTTGTTAACGCTTTGGAACCAGTGCTTACCTCCTCTTCCGATAGGGACATCCAATTGTGCAGCAGTATAGATGACCATTGGAATAAGTGTGCCAAGTTGATATTTGGTGAAAGTATGGATTCATTCACTTCCCAATCAACAACTAAAATCAATAAAGGAACAATATTTGAAGTGCAATGCAAAATGGAACCAGAAGAAGGCATTGCTTTACAAAGAAAACATAATAAACGAATAAACTTACTTAAAAAGTGGAGAAAGCGAGACTGACTTGGAGAGCGATAACCAAACATGAAATCGATAGCTTTCGATATTAGGGAAGGGCAAAACTGTATATTTGCCTCTAATCTATATGTCTTGTACTATAATGTTCAAGGATAGGAATTTTCCTCAAAAGATATTCATTTTTTTATATGTGCGCCCTTTACGAAAGGGTGTTGTGGAATTATGATAATATTGAGCTTTATATGGCATCACAATGATCAATTGGATGAATATTCAAAAGATAGGGGGGAAACGCGAATGAGTTCAGATAAAACTCTTGAATTTATGGGAATCGCCATGAAATACTTCCCAGAGGCTAAAGCGAAGCTTGAAGCAAGCGGGATTCCATTCTCAATGGAGATGGCAGAGCCATTCATGGAGCTCTTTAAAAGCGTAATGCAAGAAGCTTATGAGCTTGGCAAACAAGATGCACAGCGTTAATTAAAGGCAGGCTGTCCAGTTAAAGGGCAGCCTTGATTCTTTACTCTTTTTTCAAGAACTTGGCGATCAATGGGTTCAGATCGATATTATCGATGGTCGGTTTGTATTGACTGTATATGTCCATCAATGTTTCAACGCTCTCCATCAATTGCATGTAATCAACCTTTGATTCCTCTTCTTGTTCCGGTTCAGCTTTCCTGCCAAACATCAAATTCGAAAAATGATCATCCGGGTTTCTTTCGCGGTTGCGATTGAAGATGTCCACAATGAATACCTCCTATACTCCCTTTATTTATAATGTATGTCCTAAAATTCCCTTGGCATAGGCGCTCGTCCGACTTCTGAAAGAGATTTCTTTAGCTTTTCAAACTGTTAACTCTTGCAAGGAAGTCTTTTTTTATATAAAATTAGTACCAGGTAATAATAGATGATTATAATAACTCATTAAAATATAAGGGGATGGCAAGATGAATGCTGGAATATTAGGGCTTGGCCGCTACTTACCCGAAAAAATCGTTACAAATGCGGATTTAGAAAAAATTATGGACACTTCCGACGAGTGGATCCGGACTAGGACGGGTATTGAGGAAAGAAGAATTGCAAATGATGATATTGATACATCAGATATGGCTTATGAAGCCGCAAAAGCTGCATTGAAAAATGCGGAAATTTCTGCTGAAAAGATAGATTTAATTCTTGTAGCAACTGTTACACCTGATCAGCCGTTTCCTTCTGTCGCTTGCATGATTCAAGAGAAATTGGGAGCTATGAAGGCAGCTGCAATGGATGTAAGTGCAGCATGTGCTGGTTTTATGTATGGAATGATCACGGCACAGCAATTTATTAAGACAGGTGCATATAAGCATGTGTTGATTGTCGGTGTTGAAAAACTTTCGAAAGTAACCAATTGGGAAGACCGTAACACTGCTGTACTTTTTGGTGACGGAGCAGGTGCAGTTGTACTTGGACCTGTATCTGATGGCAAAGGAGTCCTTTCCTTTGAATTAGGCGCAGATGGAACAGGTGGGAAGCACTTATTACAGGAAGGAGATTTCATTCAAATGAATGGACGTGAAGTATTTAAATTTGCTGTCCGTCAGATGGGGGAATCCAGCCTGGGTGTATTGGACAAAGCTGGTTTGACAAAAGAAGATGTGGATCTGCTTGTCCCGCATCAAGCAAACATACGCATCATGGAAGCGTCAAGGGAACGATTGGATCTCCCGCTTGAAAAAATGACAAAAACGATTCATAAATATGGAAATACTTCATCAGCGTCCATTCCAATTGCCCTTGTGGAAGAAATGGAAGCGGGTAGAATCAAGGACAATGACTTAATCGTCATGGTCGGTTTTGGTGGTGGCCTTACATGGGGAGCGATCGCTCTTAGGTGGGGTAAATAAAAGAAGAAGCAAAACGTAAGTGCTTTAAAAATAGGAAGGAGCCATTTTTAATGACTAAACGCCGTGTAGTTGTAACAGGTATTGGAGCAATCTCTCCAGTTGGTAATGATGCAGAAACTGGATGGAAGAATATAATCGAGGGGAAATCGGGAATAGGACCTTTAACTCGTTTGAATGCTGAAGAATTCCCCGTTAAAGTGGCTGCTGAAATCAAGGAATTTGATATAGAGACATATATAAATCGTAAAGAAGCGCGCAAAATGGACCGTTTTACCCACTATGCAATTGCCGCTTCCGTTATGGCATATAATGATAGCAAGCTGGAAATAACCGATGAAAATGCTGCACGTGTCGGGGTCTGGATCGGTTCGGGTATCGGCGGGCTGGAGACACTTGAAACACAGCATGAAAACTTTTTAAACAGAGGATATAAGCGGGTGAGCCCATTTTTCGTTCCAATGATGATTCCGGACATGGCAGCCGGCCAGGTTTCTATCTTACTGGGTGCAAAAGGCATCAATTCATGTACGGTAACAGCCTGTGCAACAGGAACAAATTCAATTGGAGATGCGTTTAAAGCCATTCAACGGGGTGATGCCGATGTCATGATCACAGGCGGGGCAGAAGCGCCAATCACGAAAATGTCTGTTGCAGGTTTCTGTGCAAATACGGCTTTATCGACCAATCCTGATCCACAAACAGCTAGCCGTCCTTTTGATCTTAATCGTGATGGTTTCGTAATTGGGGAAGGATCGGGAATTATCGTTCTGGAAGATCTTGAACATGCATTGAATAGAGGAGCCAAGATTTATGCTGAAATAGCTGGTTATGGCTCAACTGGAGATGCCTTCCATATTACCGCTCCGGCACCAGGTGGAGAAGGCGGGGCAAGAGCAATGAAAATTGCAATTGAGGATGCAGGTTTGAATCCGGAAGACATCCAATATGTGAATGCCCACGGAACGAGTACGCCATACAATGACAAATACGAAACGATGGCAGTCAAAGAAGTCTTTGGCGACCATGCTAATAAACTAGCAATAAGTTCCACTAAATCGATGACAGGCCATATGTTAGGGGCAGCTGGCGGTGTGGAAGCAATATTCACGATTCAGGCAATAAGGGACAGCATTTTGCCTCCAACCATCAATATTGAAACACCAGACCCTGAGTGTGATTTGGACTATGTTCCGAATCAAGCAAGGAAGGGCGAAATCAATGTAGCCATAAGCAATTCACTTGGATTCGGTGGACATAACGCAACCATTCTTTTCAAGAAGTATAAATAAGTTATGAAGGAAGGGCAGCAGATCTTTTGGGATCTGCTCTTTTTATTTTTAAGGGAAAATGAAAATGCAAGGGATATAAAATGTGTCAACCGCCTTCTTGAAATCATACGATAGTCAAAAGAAGCGGGGGTGTATGGGAAATGGGAGTCATTTCAACCGATGAATGGATGAAGAAGGAATTCAACCGCCCGGTCAGGATGATGGAAAGACTTAAAAGTACATTCAACAATATCCTTGATGCGGACATGATTTATCATCATTTATTAAAGCATGGCATGTATTCGCCGAATCAAAAAACAAAACTCATATGGGAAGATTTAAAAGAAAATAATGCATGGGAAAAAACAGAAAGCTTGTTTACAGCTTATAAGAAGCTTTGGGGAGGGCCTGATGTTCCCATATATATTTTTCCGCTTATGTCTTCAGGAATATGGAATAAAAAAGTTGAAACGAAGTCAGGGTTGGCATTTAAAGATAAACTATTCCTTTTTTACGGCAAGGGGATGGCCGAAAAGGAAATGGAGGCCCTGTTGATTCATGAATATCATCATGTTTGCCGTCTGCATCATTTGAAAAAGGACCAAAAAGACTACACTCTCCTGGATACGATGATCATGGAAGGACTGGCAGAAAGAACGGTGGAAAAATATTTAGGAGCAAAATTTTTAGCGAATTGGACTAAGTTATATCAGGAAGATAAACTACGGGAATTTTGGATCAGGCATTTAGAGGAAAAGCACAAGATAAAACGTACAGACCCTCTTCATGATGCACTTCTGCTTGGGACGAAAGGATATCCATATATGCTTGGATACTGTAGTGGTTATTACCTGGTGAAAAATTTTGAACTCTCTGTGAAGAGATCATTTATTATCCAATCTGAAGAATTCTTATCAAAAAAGAGTTAATATATACGTTCTTTTTTTCTTAATCTGTTTTCTAGAATAGGAATAAATTGTATGGTTCCTGCCTATACTGATTGACAAACAGAAATTTGTTTAAGTGAGGGATGAATGATGCTATATCTTCATGATGTATGGGTTAACTGGTTTGAAGGAGAAGAAAACGGCTATAATATTTGTCATTTTCATGAATGGAGGAAGGATGACGGGATCGAACTATTAGATCAAGTTCCTTTGTTGAAAGTGTCTTCAACATTGTTCCACTACATAGAGAACGACTTGTCAGAATTACCTAAGCCATTGCTCAATGATGTTTATCAAAAAGCATATGCAAGGAAAAATCATGAAAGAATTCAGCTTGACTATTGTTTTATCGTGACTGATGGAAATGGAATTTTAGCTGTTGATACGATAGGTTATCATATTCCGATCAGGAAAAGCAGAATAATTCCCCGGCAGGAACAAATTGTTTATGACATGATAGAAAACCATGATGAGATGGATTACACCTTTACTGAAAAACCTACATCTGAGAAAGAATATCATATTTTGTCGCCGTCTCCCTTATTCATGAACGGTCTGACAAGAAAAGAGAGACAGCTTAAGCAATTGTTATTCATGGCCATGGACCAATTATTCACTGCGAAAAACACTGCTGAAATCCGTTATTGGTATACAGAATGGGCCCCTGAGAAATATGAAAACATTCAAGAAATGGATTTTCAGATAGCTTGGCTTGAGTTATATGAAGAAATGAAGGAAGGCTGGTCGGAGAAGCACCTTCAACTTTGTGAAAACCTTGTGAAGGGGCAGCCTTTTTTTGAAAAGCTTTGGCAAGTGGAGGCTGGCGATAGCCCATCGATATTATGAACAAAAAAGACGATCCGATGAGGATCGTCTTTTTTTTATCTCTTTCTGCCTAGTCCCATGCCATTATACATTTTTCTGATCATTTTATTGGCTTCAATATTCGCCTTTTCTGCACCGCGGTCCAGAATTTCATCCAATTCAGGTGAATCGATCAATTCATTAAAGCGTTCCTGGATTGGTAGGATTTCCCCAAGAACCACCTCAGCCAAATCACTTTTAAAGTCACCATAACCTTTACCTTCATACATCTCTTCAATTTCTGGATAGGATTTTCCACTGAAGATGGAGTATATGGACATCAGGTTGGAAACACCCGCTTTGTTTTCCTTATCATAACGGACAATACCTTCCGAATCGGTAACTGCGCTTTTGATGTTTTTTTCGATTTGCTTCGGATCATCCAATAAGGCAATCGTTGCCTTTTTATTAGGATCAGATTTGCTCATTTTCTTGGTTGGTTCCTGAAGGGACATGATACGGGCCCCTTCTGTAGGGAGGCTGATTTCCGGAATTTTAAAAATGTCATTATGCTTTTTATTGAACCGTTCAGCCAAATCGCGTGTCAATTCAAGATGCTGTCTTTGATCCTCCCCGACAGGAACCACATCTGTACTATAAAGGAGAATATCGGCAGCCATTAACGGCGGGTATGTAAGCAGTGCTGCGGATACCCCTTCTTTGCCAGCGGATTTGTCCTTGAATTGCGTCATTCTCTCAAGTTCCCCAATATAGGATATACTTTGTAAAATCCAGCCTGCCTGAGCATGCGCAGGTACTTCTGATTGAATGAAGATGGTATTCTTTTCAGGATCCAAACCAATGGCCAAATATAAAGCGGCCAATGTTTTAATGTTTTTCCTTAACTTAATGCGATCTTGTGGAACTGTAATTGCATGCTGGTCAACAATACAAAAGAAACATTCATATTCATTTTGTAAGTTAACGAATTGTTTCATGGCTCCGATGTAATTTCCTAAAGTAACGGAACCGGATGGCTGAATGCCGGAGAAAATCCTTTTCAACTGCTAGTCACTCCTCTAAATGCGTTTATTGATAAATGGATATTCGTTCTTCATTATTGTAAGGATAAATAGAAAATGAATCCACTTTCTTTGAAAGAAATGTGCGTGCTCCCGTGATGGGGAAAAACGCTCATTTAAATCTTGTGGAGGGCCGTTTTGTCCTGTATCGATGCCATTCTGAGAATACGAAATGTCCACTATACTGTATTTTAGCATTTATTCATATTAAATGTATAATCGAAACGGCAATCAAGCCGATAGATTGGATTTTCCGTTTCTTTATTTTGACATGGAAGAAATGAAGGGTTCAAGGAAAATCAAACCGTTTAACATATAGCACAATGAGCAGAGCATTTTAGGGAAGGATACTAACAAGGGAATACAGGATTATGATCGTATTCTTAAGGCTGAAACTTTATAAAGCAGTTTTTTAAATTATTTTTAATATATAGGAGTAAAGTGAATTGTTTGTGGTATTAAAGAAAGGGGTTTATTATATTTGTTGAATATTGATGACTGATGGCGAATGAGGTGGAGAAAATGAAACCATTGTGTAAATTGTTGATGACAGGTATGTGCATATTCCTGATTCAACAGCCAGTTCATGCGCAAGGCATGAATGAAACCAGGCAGGTGGCATTAGAAAATAAAGAATTGCCTGTGAGCGTACCGCGTTTTGTTTTTGATTCGGGGTTGAAATTCGACTACCCGGATGCTGTGCGCGGAATATATGTGACAGGTCCTGCAGCTGGCGGCAATAAATTGAATGAACTTATTAATTATGTAGATGAAACCGATTTGAATGCGATGGTCATTGACATTAAGGATGACAGGGGGAACGTTACGTATAAACCCGAAGATCCCGATTCTCCATATGCTGGGATCGGTAAAGACTACATAAAAAAACCAAGGTCAATGCTGAAAAAATTTGAGGATAAACAGATTTATCCAATTGCAAGGGTAGTCGTCTTTAAAGACTCCCATTTGGCCAAAGAGAAACCTGAATTGTCTTTTTTAGATGGAGAAAAGGTATGGAAGAATGGTCGAGGGGAAGCCTTCGTTAACCCATTCTTAAAAGAGGTGTGGGATTATAATGTCGGTATTGCCATTGAAGCGGCAAAGTTGGGTTTTAAAGAAATTCAATTTGACTATGTCCGTTTTCCCGAAGGATTCGAAAATAAAGAAGATGATTTGAAATATGATGTAGGTGAATATGATGAAGCGAAAGTGAGTAATACAGCTAAAAGGGTTCAGGCAGTGACTGATTTCGTAAGTTATGCGAGGGAACAACTGGAGCCATATGGTGTGGAAGTATCAGTGGATATTTTTGGATATGCAGCTACATTGCCTGAAGCTCCCGGAATTGGGCAAAACTTCACAAAAATCTCTGAAAATGTTGATGTAATTTCCTCGATGATCTACCCGAGTCACTGGACATCTTATTTTGGTATCGATAAGCCGGATTTGGAGCCTTATAATCTCGTTAAGGAATATGCAAAATTAGAGAACGGAAAGCTTAAGGAATTAAAAACACCACCTACTTCAAGACCTTGGTTACAAGACTTTACTGCCTCATATTTAGGAGAGGGGAATTACCAAAGGTATGGTAAGGAAGAAGTGGAAGCCCAAATAAAAGCATTGAAAGACAATGGTATTGATGAATACTTATTATGGAATGCAGCAAATCGATATACAAAGGGAGTAGACTATACCCCATGAAATAAGGATGACCTAGGAAGTTTCTTCCGGTCATCCATATTCTCTCTGAATTACCGCTTTTTATTCCCGCCAACTTGACTCCACCCTGACTGAATTCGTTTCGAATGATCGAAAATATGAGAGTGACGTTTCCCGCCAAACCATTTTTCGCCGATGCCATTCGTCACAACGCCATTCACGGCTGTAATGCCAATAACGCAAGCAGCGACTAAAAAAAAGTCCAAAAAGTAACTGATCATCAAAACCCTCCTAATATTTTCAAGCTATTCAAGTTCCATTGTAGTGGATAAGAAATAATCTGGAAAGTATAAACTAGCAAATGAGGAGATTAAATTATGAATTGGTACGAAAAGCTAAACCAGTATTTCCCTATTGAAGAGATGAAGTCCAAAGAACATATAGAAGTCCTTTTAGAAGATAAGCAGGAAATATATAAAAAAGATGAAGGTCCCGACCATGTTTTATTGTATGTGGAAGGGGAAGAGTTTATATTTATTGATTACCTTTTTGTATCAAAGAAATCAAGGGGGCAGGGACTAGGGAGGAAATTGATTCAAAAATTGCAAAAAAAGCAGAAAACGATCTTGCTGGAAGTAGAACCAGTACAAGAAAATGATGATGACACATTTAAAAGGCTGAAATTTTATAAAAGGGAAGGGTTCCGGCATGCCTCTTCGATCTCCTACAGCAGAAAATCGCTTGCCACCAAGGAGGATACGCCTATGGAAATCTTATATTGGCCCGCATCTCCATCTGTTGATGAAGAAGACGTATTTGATTTCATGAAAGAGATTTATTCTGAAATCCATACTTACAAAGATGATGATCTTTATGGGAAATCTTATCAAGATGTAGAGGATGTACTAAGCTTGAATGCAGGTCAGGAAACGGATATTTTTAAAGAGGTGCAAATTTGAGTAAAAGGGCCGGTTGTTTCACTGGCCCTTTTTAATTTGTCAAAAAGTGTCCCAGCAGAAAACAACCGGAACGTTTGCAAACTGTCTTTTCTTATTGTGCATATTTTGCATTAAAATGAATATCTAAATAGCTGATTTTTGAATTGTTTTTATTTTTGGAAATATATGTGCTAAAAGAATGGTTTTTAATGTAAAAGGAGGAATTTGCATTTGATTAAAGAAAATATATTAACATGATCTTGTTTATTGACAAAGATTGGGGGTAAATAAAAGTAAAGAGTTATTTAAAGAATCATGAGGGCCGTATTGAGAGTTAAATGAGAATGGTAGGTAGGTATTTTCAATTAGAAAAAGCAGTTTTAATGTATTACATAAAAAACGGAAAAAGCTATAGTACAGGCTAAACTAGAAGTTTAAAAGGATTTTTCCAAATATCAAAAAGGGTATTCATTTTAAATAAATTAGTGTATAATAAAGAAAATGAAATACTTAATTAAAATTATTTCAAATTAGAGTGGTACTTATGAATACTAATAGTAGATTTCCCCTCATAGATCACCGATTCTATATTTAGGGAGTGTGAGAAAACATGGTAACATTATATACATCACCTAGTTGTACTTCATGCAGAAAAGCAAAAGCATGGTTAGAGGAACATGAGATTGGATATAAAGAAAGAAACATTTTTTCAGAACCGTTAACGATTGATGAGATTAAAGAAATTCTTCGAATGACGGAAGATGGAACCGATGAAATCATTTCAACACGGTCAAAAACTTTCCAAAAGTTAAACGTAAATTTAGAGAGCCTGCCTCTTCAAGAATTATATAAATTGATCAAGGAGAATCCAGGTCTGTTAAGACGTCCAATTATCCTTGACGAGAAACGGCTTCAAGTTGGTTATAATGAAGATGAGATAAGACGCTTTTTACCACGTAAAGTCCGTACCTTCCAGTTACGGGAAGCACAACGTATGGTCAACTAATAAGGTCTTTCAAGCTCTGCCAGGAAATGTGCAGGGCTTTTTCTTTATACATAACGTTTCACTGATTTTTTTAACTTAATGAAGGGGAACATAAAAGAATCCTTAGGCGGCATCAGACGTTTTGGGTTTGCAGCAGGTCCCTTGACCCGGTCATCATTTAAAGAAAAAATAATGAATGCAGCTCATCATGCTGTGTATATAATAAGGCATTAATGGCAGTATTGAATAAAGCATTATGATAGTTGCATCAGGATGAATTATTTTATAGAATGAATGGAATATTAGGCAAACAATTGTTTTTTAGATAAGTAATGTTTTTTATTTCCCTTCTTCAAGGTTTTGTCATAAAATGATGTAAAATAGTCCGTTTTAATGACTATCATGATTTACAGTATTCACTTACGGGTAAAGAGCTTTTAAGAGCAATTTTCGCTTGGGGGTTATTATCCCTTCAAAATGAGAAAGGAAGGGAGAGGGGAATCATGGAAATCGAACGCATTAATGACGATACAGTTAAATTTTATATTTCCTATATAGATATTGAGGAAAGAGGCTTTGATCGCGAAGAAATTTGGTACAGCCGCGAGCGAAGTGAGGAGCTTTTTTGGGAAATGATGGATGAAGTGCATCAAGAAGAAGAATTCATGATTGAAGGACCCTTATGGATTCAAGTTCAAGCCCTTGAAAAAGGCTTGGAAGTTTTGGTCACAAAAGCCCAGCTTGCCAAAGATGGTCAGAAACTCGAGTTGCCTCTTTCAGATGATAAGTTAAGGGATTTGAATGTATCAGACAAGATGGATACGCTTATTGATCAACATTTTCATGGTAAAGATGAAGAAAGCGGTATGACATTCGAAGATGGTATGATTGAATTCATCACAACTTTCGAGGATTTTGAAGATGTCATTTCATTAAGCAAGCGTCAGGGCTTGGATGAATGGACGACAAAACTTTATGTTTATCAGAATAAATATTATCTTTATATCGAATTTTCCGAGGCGGAGATTGATGAGGAAGAAATCGATAATGTTTTAAGTCTTTTATTGGAATATAGTCAGGAGTCACCTATAACGGTGCACATGCTTGAAGAGTACGGGAAGATAGTTATCGAAAATGATGTATTCACAACGGTCGATAAATATTTCGCATAGACTGTTGAGGCCGATTTCAGTAGAAATCGGCCTTTTCGTCCAAGAATAAATGTTTTTGCCTTAGCATGGAGGTTTTTTAAATATGCCTGTGTTTGTTAATTGGAGGTAGTCTAGGTGAAGAATATAGTTGGCGTCGGTCTGCTTATTCTCTTGTTGGTCAGTACATGGCATTTTCTAATAAATGGCGTCGATGGCGGGCTGATTTTTTATTCTAGTCTTATATTGACCCTTTTCTTGGTGATAATTGGATTCAACATTTTCATGGAAAACCGAGATCCCATCCAGACCATAACATGGCTTGTCATTTTTGGCGCTTTCCCATTCATCGGTTTCATTTTTTACTTTTTGTTTGGCCGAAATTTTCGGAAAGAGAGGATATTTCGCAAGAAGTACTTTTTGGACAAACAGAGTTTCGTGAAAATAAGCTGCGAAGCGGATTATAATGAACGAATTAAGGAAATGGGCGAGAACCCTCAGCAGTTAATCACTCTTGCAAATAGGCTGGGGAATAGCCCTATTTCATTTCAGACTGAAACCCGGGTTTTAAGGAATGGTGATGAAACATTTTCCAATATCATCGAAGAATTAAAAAAAGCCAGGCATCATATCCATTTAGAATATTATATTGTTAGGGATGACCGCATTGGCAGACTGTTAAAAGACATCTTGATACAAAAAGTAAAAGAGGGGGTAGAGGTCCGATTTCTATATGATGCGGTTGGTTCTTGGAAGTTAGCACGTTCTTATATCGATGAACTGAAGAATGCGGGAGCCGAAATGGTGGCCTTTGGTCCGCTGCATCTCCCTTTATTAAATAATAAATTCAACTTTCGTAACCATCGTAAAATAATTGTGATAGATGGCTCTGTCGGTTTCATCGGCGGTCTCAATATTGGGGATGAATATTTGGGACAAGATCGGAAATTCGGTTCTTGGCGGGATACGCACCTTATCATAAAGGGGGAAGCTGTCAGGACTTTACAGCTCATATTTCTCCAGGATTGGTATTATAGCACCAATAATAGTTTTTTAAGTGATGAATATCTCATGGCCGGACTGCCGAACCATCACGGACATGGCGGAATTCAATTGATTGGCGGCGGGCCTGATAGTGAGTGGACGATCATAAAAAGCATTTTTTTTAAGATGATCACTTCAGCAGAAAAGTCCGTCTGGATAGCTTCCCCGTATTTCGTTCCTGATGACGATATCTTACAAGCATTGAAGGTGGCCGCCTTAAGTGGTTTGGATGTCAGGCTGCTCGTCCCGAAGAACCCCGATAAACGTATCGTATTTCATGCTTCGAGAACTTATTTTCCCGAATTGCTTGCTTCCGGAGCTCGTATATTCCAATATAATGAAGGGTTCATGCATAGTAAAATCATCATCGTGGATGATCAACTGGCATCAATTGGGACAACCAATATGGATATGAGGAGCTTTCACCTGAATTTCGAAGTCAATGCTTTTCTTTACCGGACAGAAAGTACTCAGCAACTGGTGAATGATTTTTTGGAAGATATAAAGGTATCCCAAGAAGTGGAGATTGGTGCGTTTTCCAAACGGAATTTCGGTTTGAAGGTTTTGGAGTCCACTTGCCGATTGCTTTCACCCCTTCTTTAGATACTTTCTTTGATGCCGATAAGGCATTTTTTTTTTTTTCGGATTAAAAGGAATCCTGAGCAAAACAGGCGAATGTAGTGGATGAGGAGGAGATATATGCTAACTGCTATGAAGAAAGATGGGACATGGGTTACCCTTCCTGAAAAGATACCGGTAAACGTGATTGATGAATGGAGAAAGTCAGCAGATTATTACTGTCCATGCTGTAAGATGGAAATGACCATCAAGGCGGGAAAAGTCAGGATCCCGCATTTTGCCCATAAAAATAGTTCGTCATGCCGCGCTTCTTCAGAACCGGAATCCGCCTATCATTTATTGGGAAAAAGAAAATTATTTCAGTGGTTCTTATCACATGGTTATCAAGTGGTTTTAGAAGCCTACCTTCCCGAAATTAAGAAAAGGGCTGATATTTTGGTTGTGATAGGAGGTAATCGCTATGCAATAGAATTTCAATGCTCAGTTATCCCCGAGGTTGAATTCATTGAAAGGACAAAAGCCTATCAAAGCATAGGCATCAAGCCAATTTGGATCCTTGCTGCAAAACGCTTAAAAAGGAAAAGTTTGTATGAATTCAGTTTATCCCGCTTCCACTGGCTCTTCGTCACCGGCAGCTTCCATCACCCTTTTCTTTGGATGTATTGCCCGGAAACGGATCATTTATCAGTATTGAAGAACCTCACTCCTTTTACCCCCAGAACCGTCTTTGCCGAATTGACAACAGCTTCATTAAGGTTCCTTCCCCCAAGTCGTGCATTGCCCCAAAACTGCTTTAGATTCCCTTTTCTGCCCGCATGGAGATATAAACGAAATGGCTGGTCCCTCCATCGGGTGAAAACAGCACGGAGATCCGATCCTTTTTTCGAAGGGCTATATTTACATCATATTTCACCTGCGACACTTCCAATTGAAGTGGGTGTACCGGTCAGAGGGATGCTGTTGATCGAAACTGCCTCGATCGAATGGCAGGCATGGTTATACATGGATGTGTTTCATGAGAAAAGAACAGGGGAAAAGATTTCTATGGCTGATATTATCCATAATTTTAGAAAGCGTTCAACAAAAGGTGGAATAAGGTTCAGACCGTTGCCATTGCTTCATGAAAAACCCATCGAGTATCCTGTAGGTCAATATATCATGCTTTTGATGAAATTTGGTTATTTATCAAAACTGAAAGAAGGGGTTTTTAAAGTTGAAAGGGAAATTACCCCTCCCTTCACCAGTGATCAAGCTCAAATTATGGAAAAAGATTTCTATGATAAGCATAAATTGATGATGGAAAAGGGGAATATCCAGTATAATCAGTGATAACATCTCTATTTATCTTGAATTCAGATGAAAGGGCAGGATTATTTTTGTTAATGGAGAAATAGTAATAAGAACTGGGAATTAAGAAAACTTAAGAAAGAATGAACGCCGAATGAAGTATTGCAGCGTTCGATCCGGTTTAACGATTTAGCCCAATGGCAAGTTTCTATAGAATGGGGAGGAATTTTTTTATGGCACAGGAAACAAAAGCAAATACATTACCTTCAAGAAGTGAAATAGCTCCTGAAGATACATGGAGACTGGAAGATATCTTCGCAACCGAGGAAGATTGGGAAGCTGCCTTCAAAGCGGTAAAGGAAGACCTCAAGAAGGCGGAAGCACATAAAGGGACGTTGGGGGAAAGCGCAGAAAAATTATTTGCGGCCCTTCAATTCCAAGATGAGGTATTCGAGAAGCTGGGGAAAGTTTATTCTTATTCACATATGCGCAATGATCAAGATACAACCAATCCTTTTTATCAAGGGATGGAGGATAGGGC